>JAQXCQ010000173.1 GCA_029251785.1 Maricaulis sp.
TTTAGCCAAACGCCGGTCTCTTCATCCTGCCAGATGATCGACTTTTCAATCTCACCTTCAAAGATACCGCCCTGGACGATGGGGTGTTTGGCGATCACGTCTCGCATCTCGCAGATGGTCTTGTAGTCCTTGGGCATGACGATGGTTTTGCCATCTTCAAGTTGATGTCTTTTCCAATCTGATTTGGAAGCCTTTTTCCAATCACCGCGAACCGCTCCATCAATCTCCCCATCAAACTGATTGGTGTTCCAATTGGTGAACGGTGCGATGACGAAAGATTGCTCAAATGGTTCATCGCCAAGAAGAAGCGTATGAGCGGCCCTGCCAAAGCTCATGGCAGGGGTATCGCGCTCGATACGGTCGGTGTTGAGATAGCTGGTGGCGTAATAATGGGCCGGTGTTTTTGTCTCAATCTCACGCAAGCCACTTGAGGAGATCGAGGGGCCGACACAGCAGTCAGAATGGTACTGGGACATTTCCAGATCGAAAACTCCAGGCGTGGTAATTTTAGCCAGGTCTGGAGAGCCACCTGCTTTGAGGTGTTCATCTATCGCGGTCATTGAAAGCTCCACTTAGAAAACGAAAAAACCGGTCAGTATGGCCAGGCCGATGGGGAAGGCGACGAGCGCACACCAACCGGTTTTCGTGAGCGGCAACCATCGAGATTTGGTCCGACGGTCTGTCATGCCACTCGGGGTGGTTCTTGGGTTAGGGGAAGGGGCGTAGCTACCAGTCGTTTTCTGCGGCCGCCCTCATATTGAGAGATTGGTTTTGCGCGTGGCTGGACAGGCTGCGCGCTTTTTGCTGCCTGGATGTCATCGCGTGCCTTGGTGGCCCATTTGATGATCACTTCGATGTGGCGCTGGGCTGAGGCAAGCGTTGCGTCACTGCCTCTGCCAGACGCCAGATACGTGCCTTGCAGCCGTGAGAGTTGCTCAACGGCATGAAGGGCTGCATCAGGCGTGTTCTTCACGCAGTTCAATGCCGCGATGATGCTTTTAAAATAAGTCGCGCTCATGGGTTTCTCCTGCGGGCTCGTGTGGTGGTTGCCGTCCGATCAACACTGCGAGGCTTGCGCCCATAGCGCGCCAATACCGAGTGAGGGATGGCCAGTTCTTGTTCATCGCAACATCCAGGTCGACTGACCTCGCGAAGCAGCGGGTTTTGGGTGTGATCGCTCATGCAGCACCTGCCTGTTCGAGCAAGGCGGTGTCGTTTGATGGTGTCGGCTCTGTTTGGGATGAGGCCGGCTTTACGATGACCTGATAGCGCTGACCGTCATTTGGATCGGTGATGTGTCCGGTCCATGTTCCGTCAAAGCCGCTATTGGAAACGTCGTTGAAGCTATAACGCTCACCGCGGTCGGCGTGACACAGGCTCTTATTCATGCGTCCTCGGATCACCGAAAAGACACGCATGGCAAAGTGTGGACGAACCAAATTGAGAGCCAGATTTTCGGACAGATCAAGCATGGGCGACCTCATGTGTTGGAGTGATGTGGGTTTCTGCCCAGATTTGAGCTTCAGCTTCCCGTGCCCAATGCTTTTCGGCCTCAGCGTAAATCTTGCCGGACATGAAGGAGGCAAAGTCAAAGGCGGGAAGCTCAAGGCTTTCCATATCGGACTTCAGCTTGGAGCCGGTTGAGGCTGCTTCACGCATCAGATCGCGAATAGCTTGATCATCCGCGCTGGCCAGCTTTTGGTAGCGCGC
>JAQXCQ010000186.1 GCA_029251785.1 Maricaulis sp.
CCCCAGCCTAGCCCTTCAAAACCTCTCCCACTTCACCCTTCGCCGCGATTTCCTCATCGCTTAGACCACAGATTTCGTGGGGGAAGACCAGCCAGTCATCGCATTCGTGGATGAAATAATCCGGCGTCGTTTCGGTCTTGTTGCGTTCCGGCTTGTAATACACCGTCGCCACCTTCACCTCGCCGGGATAATTGCGCCGGCACTTAGCCTTGAGCACATGCAACAGGCTCTCCACGCTGCGGCCTGAATCAAACACATCATCGATAATCAGCAGCCGGTCCTCGGCATTGAGCGTATCGACCAGATATCCCTCGCCATAAACATGCACATCGGCCTGCTCATCAATGCCGGTATAGGAGGCCGTGCGGATTGAAATATGATCCGTTTCGTTGCCCTTGAATTCCAGATATTCCTGCACGGCAATGCCCACCGGGGCCCCGCCGCGCCAGACGCCAACGATATGGGTCGGGCGATAGCCGCTAGCCAGAATTTGCTGGGCGAGGCGAAAGCTGTCGGCGAGTAGACCGTCAGCGCTGATGTAGATTTTCTTGATATCCATACGCCAAGTAACGCTGAATGCCGGTGAGTCTCAAGCCCTTGCACACGCCCAACGGCCAATTAGGCTGGCGTGACGATTCGAGGGGAAGATCATGAGCCGTAAAACCAACCATCCTGCCGGCGCAGTCAGCCGCCATTTCATCACCAGCGAGGCGATCGCCAATAATAGGCTGGGCGAAGATCTGACCCGGATTGTCGATGTCTATGTGCCGGCCGGACATGATGGCAAAGACCTGCCCTTGCTGGTCGATTTGGTCGGCTATACTGCGGGCGGACCAGCCCACACAGCGTGGAAAAGCTTCGGCGAAAATCTACCAGAGCGTCTCGATCGCCTGATCGGCGACGGCACCCTACCGCCCTGCGTGGTGGCCTTCCCGGATTGCTTCACCCGCATGGGTGGCAATCAGTACATAAACTCCGCGGCCATGGGCAATTGGGCCGATTTCATCACCGGCGAAGTCGTACCGATGGTTGAGGCTGAGTTTTCCTGCGGCGGCGATGGTCGCCGCGGCGTGTTTGGCAAATCCTCCGGCGGTTATGGCGCGATGGTTCACGCCCTGCTCTATCCGGACTTCTGGGCCGGCGCGATCTGCCATTCCGGCGATATGGGCTTTGACCTGATCATGGCCGCAGATTTCGCGCACACTTTGCGCCGTATCGCCAAGCATGGCGGCACGATCGAAAGCTTCATCGCCGCCTTTGAAAGCGCCGACAAACCCGCTGGCGACGACATGCACGCCCTGATGATCCTGTGTGATGCTGCCACTTACGATCCCGACCCAGAGGCCTTCCTGGGCATCCGCCTGCCGGTCACCATGGACACTTGTGAACTGATCCCGGAGCGCTGGGCAAACTGGATGAAATGGGACCCACTCAGCCTTGTGAAGATACACGGCGAGGGCCTGTCCAGGCTCAAGGGGTTATTCATAGATTGCGGCGATATCGACCAGTATAATCTGCTCTACGGCGCCCGCCGCATGACCCGCGAACTCACAAACCAGGGCATTGCCCACGAATATGCAGAATTTCCTGACACCCATTCCGGCGTCGATTATCGCATGGAGATCAGCCTGCCCTGGCTGGTGAAAAGACTGAATTCCTAATCCCGCGAACGCACGGCGGCGGTGAAGGATGTCGCAACCACCGCGATCGCTGCTCGAGCGATCATTGTAAAGAAGAGCAGCAGGATCTTTTCATCCGAGACGACCAATCTAACGCCGGAGCGCCAGCGGCCCTCCAGCGGCAAATTCGCCAATCCATCTTCGACCCAGTCAGCGCCATTCAGCAATGTATGCAGGAGGCCTTCAGCTGTTAATGCGAGCGTCGACAACATCAACACCGCCAGAATAAAAGAAAGGAAAATGGTCGAAACAGCAGACCCGGAGCGCGCCAGAATATTCGCGCCCGTTTTGCTCAACCCCATCAGGGAACCCAGAATCGCCAGCAAAATTCGCGCGAGCACGGTAAATATCAAAAGCAGAATTTTGTCATCACTGGCATAGATACGCACGAGGTTTTGATATTCGTCCGGCAAGGGAATTGAGGCGATCAAATCCTCGGCAATATCCGCACCGTCCTGCAGCCATAAGAAGATGTCGGGTGTGTAAAACCAGCTGGCTGCCATCATGATCATCGCGAGGATCATCGATAGGAATAGCGTTGAAGTTACGCTGGAAATTCGACTCAACATATACTTTCCCCCTGCAGAACCGCACGCGCGACGGTCTGGACATCCAACAGCTTACCGCCGGATTGAGGCGAGGTCGCGGCAAGACGCGTGAGAGGGGAATATTACCGTTGCCCAACAAAAATGGCGACCCCTTTGGGATCGCCATGATCGTTATTCAAACTGTGTTGCCGCCGATCTAGTGACCCGCAACGATGCTCACAGTGATTTCTGTGCCTTCGGCAGACCAACCCGCGGTATTCCAGGTGTCACCGGCCGCCGCGCTCTCATTCCATGGGCCACAAACATCCTGGGCACCCTCGGCCGTAACGATGTTCATGCACAGCTGGGTATCAAAGGTCCACGTGCCTGATCGGCCGAGCGTGTCGGTAAACGTACCATCCGCCAGGAAATGAGTGTCCCAGGCATTTTCACCCGCGACAACATGGACGGTGTTACCCATCGCATTATCCAGCCCATCCGCAAAAGTTGGAGCCGCGAAGAGAACAGCCGCCGACGCGGCCAGAATAAAAGTCTTCATTGGGAATTCCCCTGTCTTGAGGCCGGCGCATAATGCACCCGGACCTTGAATGCGCCCCCGTGCGCGAACAAACCCTAGCCCATTCGCGTCAGAAGGGAAGCCCCGGGAGATTGTTCGACCTAGTCGATTGGCTCTTCTTTGATCTCGCTGCGCGGCGCCTCGACGATTTCGACCCAGTATTCGCCGATGGAATTGACCACTCGCATGAGGCGGTCCAATGAAATTGGCTTGACGATATAAGACGATGCGCCCAGGCCGTAACTCGCCAGAATATCGTCTTCATCCTTGGACGTCGTCAGCACAATGATCGGAATATGTTGAAGATTGGGATCTTCCTTGATTTCCGCCAGAGCCTCACGGCCATCCTTGAGCGGCATATTCAGGTCCAGCAAAATAATGCCCGGATAGGGATCACCAGCCCGGTCCGCATAAGCACCGCGACGCTTTAAACAATCGACCAGCTGCTCACCATTTTCCAAAAACTCCAGCGGGTTGCGCAATCGAATTTCGTCGCACGCTTCCCGAAACAGCATCCGATCATCCGGATCGTCATCAACCATCAAGATCGTAAACAGTCGACTTTCTGCGCTCATCAATTTCGCCTCATCCTGTCTGTGCCATCGACCGCTCAACAACCACCGGCCAGCTCTTATAGCAACTTATGTCAAATTTGCCTGCTGAACGGGCAATATCAAAGTAAATACCGCACCCGCACCCGGTTCAGCCCACGCCACCAAGCTTCCTGAATGCCCGGTCACAATTTTGCGACACGTGGCCAAGCCCACCCCCGTACCGTCATAGGCCTCTCGGCCATGAAGCCGTTCAAACATTCCGAAAATCCGTTCCGAATGTCTCAATTCGAATCCAATCCCGTTATCCGTCAACGTCAATCGCGCCATCGCGCCCTGCTCGGTAACTTCCACGGAGGCTTCGAGCGAAATAACCGGCGCGATATCTGTGCGATGGAACTTTAGCGAATTACCAAACAAGTTGAGGAAGAGCTGATGCATTTGAGCCGGGTCGGCTTCAATCGCCGGTAAATTCGATATCTTCAAAATAGCACCGGTCGCAGCGATCTGTGGTTCCAAGTCGCCGACCACATCTGCCAATACAGTGCCCAATTCGACCGGCACATAAGACGATGACCGGGCATTAACTCTCGAATAGCTCAACAGATCGTCGATCAGGCGCCGCATCCGGGTCGAGGCATCGACCATGCGGTCGATATAGTGTTGGCCGGACTCATCCAAATGTTGTCGGTATTTCGTATTGAGCCGTTCACCAAACGCCTGGATTTTCCGCAGGGGCTCCTGCAGATCATGCGAGGCTGCATAGGCAAATTCCTGGAGTTCGGAATTAGAACGCTTCAACTCCTGCGCATACCGCCGAAGCGCTGTTTCATCACGCTTGCGCTTGGAAATATCCCGGAAGGTGATGACGGCACCGTAAGTCTTGTCGGCTGGATCCAAGGGAGAACACGCGTATTCGATCGGAATGGCTTCGCCATTTCGAGTCCAGAACACGTCGGTGTCACGGCCCGCGGAGGAGACGAATGGGGTGTGAATCGGGCAATCTTCGCTTGGGTAAACCGCGCCATTTTCTCGCGTATGATGCACTAGCGCGTGCATATTTTTGCCGATCAGTTCGTCTTCCCGGAAACCTAAAATCGAGCAAGCTTGCGGATTAATGAAGGTGATCACACCTTGGCCATCAATACCGTAAATTCCCTCGGCAGCCGTATTGAGAATTTGGCTCAACCGCTGCTTTGACCTCAATGTCGCCAGCGCTCCCTGACGGCTCGCGCGACGGTGCACGCTAAAAAGCAGGGCCAGCAGGGTAAAGGAAATGGCCATCGCCGTGGCGAAAAGGCGCAAAACCGCCTGAGCCTCACGGACACCGGAGAAAGCCTCAAGGAGTTCAATCTCGGTAATCACGCCAAGCGAATACCGGTCCGCCCAAAACCAGACCCCGACAACCGGAACACCCCGATAATTGCGGTAGCCCTGCATGTTATTGCCCGCCTGCCCCATCGAAACCAGACCGGCCGATCGGGTCAGCGGTCCAGACGCGTAAGGCTGTCGCAGCCCCCCTTCGGAGGTCAGATCCATACCAGGATCGCGAACATCAAGGTGCAGCATCCCGATATGTTCGCGCGTCAAAACACCCGCCTCAATCAGCTCGGCTTCATAGCGAGATTCACTCAGCAATCGGCCATTACGGTCCACCGCATAGGTCTCACCGGTCAGCCCAGTCCTTCCGACTCGAAAGGCCGCGGTATATTCGCCCAACGGGTCAATTTTTAGCGCAATAAAGCCTTGAACTGCGCCGCCCAGCAGAACGGGGGCAACCACATAAATTGTAGCTTCCTCAGTAATATGAGCTGAAAGCGCGTCATAACGCGCGCCCTGCTGATCGACAATTACCGGATGCGTCAGCAGCACCCCTTCGCGCACAACGTGGTCCAGCTCAACGCTCTGCAGGGCCATTTCAATCGATCCCAGATCGCTGTCGCGCATAGACGCCAAAATAGTGCCTTCGAGCGAAATCAGCGAATAACCTCGATACCCCTCATCGACAATCCAGGCACCCAAACTTTCTCGCAGTCTTGTCTGCACCCTCTCCCACGTCATGGCAGCTTCGCCGGTAAACAGCTCGTCCGGCATGACCGGGTCGACGCCACTCTCACGAGCATGGGCGATAAAGGCATCCGTGATCAGGCGACTTGAGGCGAGCTCCCGCACATCATCTTCACGTTCCGACGCCCAGCTCTCAAAGCGACGGACACTATTTTCCAGCACGATTTCCATTGTGTGCAAATTGTTTTGGCGAGCGGATTCCACGAGCACACGCTCACCGGCCATCGTCGCCAGAACAACAATAATGATGCAAATCACAGCCACCAGGCCGGGCAGAACTTGTGTGATGAGAAGGTCGTCCTGAGGCGTATCAGAGCCCGACTCAGACGATGTCGCGTTGAACTGACCCACGAGCGAATCCGCGTCGACAGTTTCGTCTGCTTGGCTCTCGGTATCTGCGCTCATCGATTCTTTCCGGTCTGCCCACCTTGTTAGCACCCCATCTCGTGGCAATCTTCCTCAAATGCGCCGAAATCCAGACAAAATGAAGGGCTTGTCAGTCAGGCTGGGTTCAGGCTCTTGACCTTAACGTCCTGATTGTGCGCCCCGCGGTGCATCGGAAAACCAGTCCCATCAACCCTCGCGAAGGGAGTGGGGATCCGGTGCACCGCACCGCATCTGTCGGACGCACTCGCCCCGATTGACGCTTGCCGTCTTTTACCAGTTCGCGGAAGTTTCCGCCTTACCGTAAAACTCGGCCAGCCGTCGCCCTGTTCCACCACTCACATCATCTGGCAGCGCGTCAGGATAAAACCAGTCCACCTCCGCGATTTCACCTTCATTGTCGGTCTCGCAGGCTTGCCAGCTCCGCGCTTTGAGCACCATCACATGATCGCCACGAAAGTAATTGTGATTGGCATAGACACCCAGCAATTCCGCCGGCTCGAGCAACTCAACTCCGACTTCTTCGGCCAGTTCACGCGTCACAGCAAAATCGACAGTCTCGCCACTCTCCACCCCGCCACCAGGCAAATGCCAGCCGCTAATATAGGTGTGCCGGACCAGAACAACCCGACCCTGATCGTCCTCCACGATTCCGCGCACACCTAATGTTGCGCCGCGCTGTAATCGCCACCAATTGTGGATCAGGGGTCGCAACAGAGGCTCGATGCGTTCACGCCAATTCATTCCATCTCTCCCGCTAGCCACCAGCCATCTGTCGAGGTATGTACAGGACGAAACCTAATCTTGAATGGATAATATTACTATGTCTGCACTGATTGCTCTGGGTGTTTGCACCGGTCTTTTCGCTCTTCTAAACCTGATCGAATACGGTCGCCTCGACTAGTCTGTTTTCAACAAGCTGTGAGTTTACATGTCACCGACCCAGTATGTTCCCCTAATCCTTGCCGGCATTGTTATTTTGCTGCTGGGCGGAGATTTTCTCGTGCGTGGAGGTGCCGCCCTGGCGCGACGGTGGAAACTTCCGCCTTTGCTGGTCGGCCTGACTATTATCGCCTTTGGAACATCGGCACCGGAACTCGTAGTTTCGATACAATCCGCCATTAATGGCGCGCCTGGATTGGCGCTTGGAAACATCGTCGGCTCCAACACAGCCAACTTCCTCCTGGTATTGGGCCTGCCCGCGCTTTTCGGCCCCATAATCACAACTGTTCCCGGCGTGCGCAGAAATGCTCTCATCGCTCTGACCGCTGCCGGCGCATTGGTATTGGTCAGTTGGGATCGCGTGATCACGCCCACTGAAGGTGCCTTCCTCTTTGCTGCTATAATTGGCTATGTGGCCTTGTTGGGCATGCTCGCAATGGGCAAAACCGATGATCCTGCTATTGCCGAATTGACCGATGTCGACGGCATGGACGGGCTCCCCAAGACTATGTCGGCGGTTCTTTTTTTCTTGCTTTTGGGCCTCATCGCCCTGCCCGGTGGCGCACACATGATCGTGCAAGGCGGCATTGCCGCAGCCACGGATCTCGGCGTCGACCAATCTTTGATTGGCTTGACCGCGCTGGCGTTCGGTACATCTCTGCCTGAATTGGCGACTGTCGTCATGGCCTCGATGCGACGGCAGGCTGAAATGGCGATCGGTAATGTTATCGGCTCCAACATCTTCAACGTGTTCGCCGTTGGTGGAGCGGCCGCAATGGCGGCTGGTGCCATGAATGTGACCCTGAATGTGCCCGAAGCCTTCTTCGTGCTGGATTTCTGGGTGATGTTGGGGTCCAGCGTCGTAATCGCCCTGGTGGTACTGGCCAAGCGGCCAATCGGACGCATCCTCGGCAGCCTGCTATTTTTGTCTTATGTTGGGTATATCGTCTATCTCGCGCAGACAATGATGCACCACTAAATCAGTCAGCTTGCGTCTCGACCCGCACAAGCAATCGTTCCAGAAACCGCCGGTCTGACCAGTCAGCGCGTCGTGATTGCGGATCTTGCCGCACACCACGGGTCATTCGCACGACGACCAGCTCCAGCTCCGGCAAGATATAGAGGCGCTGACCTCCCGCTCCGGCCGCAATCGCCACCGCGGGAAAGTCCGGGGCCGCGTGAACCGTATCGAGCATCCGCCCCATACGACGCGACAATTGATCACCCGCATTATCTGGATGTGGCAGCCACCAGGATAGTCCGTAGATGGAATTCGCCGCACTCGGCACAAACATGGCTTCCAGCGTTGGGCCATCCACCAGGGCGAGATCCCCAATTCGACCGCCCTGTTGTACAAAAAAGCCAAACCGGGCCCAGTTCATCGGCGTGATAGAGCCATTCTCCGACAATGTCGGCATGCCGTCGATCATGCCCCAGCGTTCCACCGATATCCCCAACGGCAGCAGCACCCGGCGGCTTAGATAGTGCAATGGCGTCGCGTCCAACCCGGCCGTTTCCAGCTTCCGCCGCATCACTTCGCCAAACACCGCAAAGTGATGAGGCCCATAGCGAAACCGGCGGCCCGCCTCATCGATAGATCGCCGCGAAATCGCGTCCGAATAGCTGGGCAACAGACGCCCCCCGGCACGATTTCCCAGCCCGCTCGTTTGACTGAGCAGATGACGAATAGTGATCCGCGAGCGAAGAGGGTCCTCGCGCCATTCAGTGATGGTGTCGGCGACCAATTCGTCGAGGGTCAGCAAGTCATCCTGCACCGCAGCCGCGGCCATCACACCGGTGAAGCTCTTAACACCACTGGCCAATTCCCAGCTATCACTGGCGTCGACCCCAGGCGCATAACGTTCACAAAGAACATCACCGCGATGCACGACAATCACCGCGATCCCGCGACCACGCCGACTAGCGCCCGCCGCGGCATCGCAATCGACCGAATATTGCGGCGGACGTGCCTGGCTGAAGGCACTCGACACTGTGAAAGCGAAGGCAATTAACAGTGCGCCAATCAGATATTTTGGCCAGATTCCCATGCCCGTACTCTTGGGTCATTAGCGGATCCGGGCAATTCACACGCTTGTGAGCGCCATGTTTTCGCGATGAACAACAGGATCGATAGTCCAGCCTTGCTAGCCAAACACACGACGCAGAATATCGGTCGTGCGCCGGACGGGGTCGCGGCGAATCGCGATCTCTTCGCGGGCGATATAATAGAACACGCCATCGATCGCCTTTTCAGTGGCGTGATCCGTAACAGTTTCGCGCAGGGATTCCGACGGGCTATTGCTGCCCAAACCCCAGCGAGATAAAAGATTTCGGCCGCTATTGAGATGCGGTTCGATGGACTGGACCGTGTCGTAAACGCCGGAACTTGCCAGCGCCTGTCCCATCGGTCGTCGAAGCAAAGACGTTAGTTCACCCTCGGTCCGGCCACGCAAATAGTCCGTCGCTGCTGTATTGCCACCACGCAGAATACCCACACCGTCGCGTACGCTGAAATCTTGGATCGTGTTCAGGAATATTCGTCGCGCCCCTGGCATTGTGTCTTCCGCCGCGTGATTGATATCACGCTCCAGATCGTCCAGCGAACCCGCCAAACCTATTCGCCGCAATTGTGATTGCACCCGCGAAACAGAGCGCGGAAGGGGAATGTGGACCTGGTCATCATCAAAGAACCCGCCACGCTGTCCGAGACGCTGCGTCGCCAATTCCGCCGCAACCCTCAGGGCGTCCCGTATCCCGCGATCTGTCGTCCGATCACGTGTAAATGCCAGTCCGGATGGGGTCGCCGCCAGCGCAAGCAAGCCGGCACCGCCAGAAATCAAAAACTTTCGACGCAACATAGAACGCTCCTCGCCAAGTGTTACCGCCCGCACACTAATTTGCTCAGCTGAACCTGTCTTGAACAAAAAATTTTACAATCCATCCGCTTAAAATGCAGTAGTACCCACTTGGACTTGAATCCTGCTCGACCGCAACCGCATGGGGGACACATGCAAACCGCACCGAAACTCGACCGCCTGGTATCCATAGATGCTCTGCGCGGTGTTGCCGTTCTCGGCATTTTGATGATGAATGTTCAGGCTTTCGCTATGATCGCCCAAGCTTACGATAATCCGGTAGCTCACATGGACATGACCGGTGCCAACGCCACGGTCTGGGCCATCGCAAACACATTTTTTAGCGTCAAATTCATCACGATTTTTTCCGCGCTCTTTGGTGCCGGCATCATGCTGATGGTGGGCGAAGGCGAAAAAACCGGCAAGCACCAGACACGAATGACTTGGCTATTGGTAATCGGTTTGATCCACGCCCATGTATTCTGGTGGGGTGACATTCTGGTCTCCTACGCCCTGTTTGGCATGTTGGCCGTACGGGCACGGAATTGGTCGGTTCGCAAATTGCTGATTTGGGCCGCCGTTATGATTACCGTGGTTGGCTTGTTACTGACCGGCTTGTTTGCCTCTTTCACCATGATCCCTGACGGCATCGACCCGATCAAGCTGGGCATGGCATTGGCGCCCGAAGATCTCGAAACCCTTGTCGCCACTTATCAGGCCGGGTTCATCGAGCACATTGGACCAAACTCCTCGCAGGCACTGGGCGGCGAGATTGCTGGAATATTGCTATTTGGTGGCCGTGTTCTGGGCATGATGTTCGTTGGCATGGCCCTGTTCAAAACGGGCTTTCTGTCTGCGAGCTGGAAATCCGGTCACTACTTGATAATCGCGGTCATCGCGTTGGCCGTCGGCCTCGGCCTCTCGGCCTGGAGCACTCACATTGCGCTCGAGACAAATTTTGACCTCGCACAGAAATGGTCGACCTTCGCCGCCAATTACGTCGGCAGCCTGTTTGCCGCGTTTGGGTATGCAGCCCTGGTCATGCTGATCTGCAAAGCGAAAGTGTTCGGCTTCATCGTCAATATTTTCGCCGCCACGGGCCGAATGGCCTTCACCAATTACCTCACGCAAACCTTGATCATGACGTTCATCTTCGTCGGGGCACCCGGTCTCGGATTGTTCGGCACCCTAGAACGTGTCGAGCAAGCTCAGCTGGTGATGGCGGTCTGGGTTTTGCAGTTGATCTGGTCGCCGCTTTGGCTCAGCCAATTCCGCTTCGGCCCGTTTGAATGGCTGTGGCGCTCCCTGACCTATGGCAAGCTACAGCCAATGGCCAAACCCACCAGCACAACCGGCTAATAACCCAAAAAAGGCCCGGCAGGAGGCGACCTGCCGGGCTTTCAGGGTAGTCGTGAAATCGAGGATCAACCGTCTTCGGCCAGTGCCTCTTCTTCGGCATCGCCCATGTCTTCTTCGACAACGGCTTCGCCTTCTTCCATCATCTCTTCTGGAGCAGCTTCCTCAGCGGCAGGTGCCTCCGCGGCGGCATCTTCAGCCATGGCATCATCGGCTTCCGCAGCCTCTTCCATCATGCCTGCACTGTCTTCGACAGCCACAGAACCCGGCATAAAATCGCTCATGCTGATGTGCCCGAAATGGTTCAGGCCAAAAAGAACACCGGCTGCCCCGGCGATAAGTCCAACTAAAAAACTACGCATTATTTCCCCCAACGCAGATTACAAACACGTAACCTTACATCGGATTTTGAAAAACACGAAATATTCTATTAGTGGAGCATTCAGGCTTTGCGGCGAAAACGGGTCAACCCAATCGCCTCAGCATCGGCATAGGCTTCGGTTTTTCGAGTTGTCACCTGGGCGGCAATCACAGCGTCCGGCGATAGGGCGAGTTCAAGCACGGCCCCGCAGAGTGTTTCCTGAAGATCAAACTGCTGGCCCTCAAACGCTTTGATGCCCTGCAAAATATAGTCGTAATCAACAACGCTCGAGATATCGTCCGCCCCGGTCCAAGCCTTGTCGACCAATGTCACCACATCCACCAGCACACGCTGTTTCACGCCCCGCTCATAATCGTGAATGCCGATCTCGACATCCATTTTCACACCCTCGAGCCGGTAGACAAACACTTCCCGGCCCGTCGCATTGGCCAACGCATTTTCGATTACCTGGTCAAGTCTCACGGGTTAAACCTCCGGCACATTGGGCGCGTACATCACATCGCCATCGCGCGCGTCCAGATGCTGGCCGCCGTCCACTGTGATGATCTCGCCGGTCATGGCATCGGTCGCAAGAATAAAGCGCAGCGTTCGAATAATATCGTCCGGCGTTGAGCCGCCCTGCATCGGATTGAGTCGGTGGGCCCGGGCAAATTCCGCCTGAGTCTGACCGCCCGATGGCAAGGTGATACCAGGCGCAATTCCATTGACCCGCACACACGGTGCTAGCGCCATCGCCATGGTGGTTGTCGCCCCCAATAACGCGTGCTTGGACAACGTGTAGGAGAAAAAGTCTGGGTTCAGATTAAATAGTTTCTGATCGAGAATGTTGACGACATTGCCCGAAGACCGGTCCGTGTGAGCCTTGGCCATTTCCGAACTCAACAAAACCGGAGCCATTAAATTGATGCGCATGGCTTGGTCCAAATCCGCAGCGGTCACATCTTCCGGCCGGTCCATTTCAAATATCGACGCCGAATTGACCAAGACATCGACGCGCCCCGCCGATGCCATGAATTGGGTCACTGCATCAGTTTGTGCCAAGTCGAATTGCACGACCTCGGCATCACCAGCGGCCGCGCGAATTTTCCCTGCAACAGCATCTGCCTCGGCCAGCGATGCATTGCAATGCACCAACACCCTATACCCGTCCGCCCCCAGCGCCTCGCACAGCGAAGCCCCCAAGCGTTTGCCGCCACCGGTTACCAAAGCCGTCTTTTGAGTCATTTCGTCCTCGATACGCTAACGCGCGGACGTGATGGACGTTTTTGATCCGGTTGGCAAATTTTTGCCGCCCTCGCTGCTACGCCAAAATCGCCCGATATTGTTTTTCCAATCCCTCAACCATTCCCCTATACGGCACGGGCCCGTAGCTCACGCGCGCGACACCGATCTCGGCGAGCACGGGAAGGGGTGGCGGATCCATCATCATCATCACATTGACCGGCATATCGGCCCGGTCGCACACCTCAGCGATTAGGTCACGATCAATCAGTCCGGGAATAAACAACCCGCTCCCGCCCGCCTCACGATAACAGGCCGCGCGCTCCAAAGCCTCCTCCAGCAGGTCCTTGTGTTTGCCTTTGTCAGGTTGCTGCAAAAAGCAATCAGTTCGGGCATTGATGAATAACGGAACCTCCGCCTCATCCGCCGCTTCGCGTATCGCCGAAATCCGCGCCGCCTGTCCCTTCATGGCGTAGAGTCCCAACCCGCCGTGAATTTTGTCTTCAAAATTGACCCCCGCGATGCCCGCCTTGATCACTGCACGGGCGGTCTTGGCCACTTGGTCTGGCCGCACACCATAACCGCCTTCAATGTCGAGGCTGACTGGCACATCACAGCTCTCAACTATGCGCCCGGCAATGGTCGTCAAAAGGCCCACCGGGATTTTTTCGCCATCGGCAAAGCCCTGGGCCGCCGCCACCGACCAGCTACCGGTTGCAACACAGGGGGCCCCGGCCTCGACAATCACCCGCGCACTCCCGGCATCCCAGATATTGTACAGCACTACAGGATCGCCCTTACGATGGAGTCTGCCGAAGGTAAGCGCTTTGTTTTTCTGGGACATGTCAGGCTCCGGGGCGAAAAAGAAATTATTCGAGAATCTGTGCGAGCTCTTCCAGATAGGGACGGATTTCTCCGTGATATGCCAGCTGCTGCCCCCAAGCCGCACAATTATAAACATCACCCGATCTCGCAGGATGTGTGCTCGCACTGAGCGCCGAAATACGGGCCGCTTCATCGCCAGTGCGAGACCAGTCTCGCACATTGTTCAGATACGCATCGAGCCCATCCGGGTTAGCGTCAACCGTGGCCAGCACATCGTATAGCGCCCGCACGAACCGCTCATAATTGTCGACATTACCGGCAATCACATCGGGGTTCCCGCGCACCCAGCCGTCGGGGATATGGCCGACGACCGGATTGTAGGACATCTGTCCCGGTCGCTGCTGGTTGATCCCCCAGACATGGGCATAGGCGTCGCCCATCGCGTGAATGGCAAAACCGGCCTTCCACATATCGACAAAATTGTGCTCGCCCCGGTGGTCATCTAGCTGGTCGTTTAGCAGCGCCGCCAGATTGGCCTGCCGCGCCTGCACATCGTCGGTGCCACCGCCGTGCAGAGAATGCAGCACCGAAGACAAAAGATGCGCGCGGTCAAACTGGAGCAAGAACAGGCGCGCCGTCCCACTCGGGGCGGAATACTCGATCGGAAAATCATCGGGCGCCTGGGAAAAATAGGCCAGCTGTGCTGCCGACAAGGCATCCCACCCAGCAAAACGCGCAATCAGATAGGTCGTGTCCAGATGCCCATCACTATTGTATTTTGCGTCGTCCATCGAGGTGCCGCAGGCCTTCGCGATGAGAGGCTGGTCCCAGCCATTGGAGCAGGCCGCCAGCGTCAGCGATGCCAGCGCCGCAATCCCACTCTTCAACACAGATTTCGCCAACATATCGTCTCCCAGTCGCAAGAAGTCTCAACAATCAATCGGCATTTGTGTGCTCAGGGCAAACGAAAAGTGTCACTAGTCCACAGCCCGGTGCGCATTCCGGCCTTGCGCCGCCTAAGGCTCGGGGCGATCTTGAGCACCATGTCAGACGACACCCCCACCGAGCCGCAAAAATCCGGCCCCGAAATCATTGCCGAATACGTGCGCAATTTGCCCACAAAACCGGGCGTCTACCGTATGTTTGGCGAGGACGGGGCAGTGCTCTATGTCGGCAAGGCGCGCAATCTGAAGGCACGGGTGTCCAATTACGCCAAATCCGGCGGGCATAATAACCGCATCGGCCTGATGATCTCATTGACCCGGTCGATGGAATTCGTAGTCACCAGCACCGAGACCGAAGCCCTGCTGCTCGAAGCCAATCTGATCAAAAAGCTCAAGCCGCGTTTCAACATCCTGCTGCGCGACGACAAGAGTTTTCCCTATATCCTGATCCGGAGAGATCATTCCGCTCCGCAATTGCGCAAGCATCGAGGCGCGCGAAAGGTGAAGGGTGATTATTTTGGGCCATTCGCCTCCGTTGGGGCGGTGAATTATACCCTCAATACGCTCCAGAAAGCGTTCATGCTGAGGACTTGTACTGACAGTGTGTATGACGGCCGATCGCGTCCGTGCATGCTCTACCAGATCAAGCGCTGCGCCGGCCCGTGCGTCGACCTGGTAACGCCAGAGACCTATGACGGACTCGTCAATCAGGCGACAGATTTCCTGCGCGGCAAATCCAACGCTCTGCGAGAAGACCTGCAAGACAAGATGCAGACGGCCTCCGATGACCTCGATTTCGAGGCTGCCGCGAAATTGCGCGATCGCATCAAGGCCATCGCAGCCGTCACGACAGATCAGGGCATCAATCCGGCAGGCGTCGAAGAAGCGGATGTGATCGCGGTTGCGCAATCTGGTGGAAAATCCTGCGTCCAGGTTTTCTTTTTTCGAGCGGGTCAAAACTGGGGCAATCAGTCTTTTTTCCCACGCCACGATATTGATGCTTCGCCCTGCGATGTCATCACCGCCTTCATCGCCCAGTTTTACGATGATCGCCCGGCCCCGGGCCTCCTCCTCCTGTCCGATTTGCCCGACGACAAAACGTTGTTGGCAGAGGCTCTCAGCCTGCGGGCCGACCGCAAGGTGAGCTTGCACAAGCCAACACGCGGCGAAAAACGCAAACTCGTGAGCCAGACTCACCACAACGCTCGCGAAGCGCTGGCCCGCCGTATGTCGGAAAGCGCCACCCAGACGCAATTGCTTTTGGGTGTGCAAAAAGTGTTCGGGTTGGAGGCGTCTCCAGAACGCATCGAAGTCTACGACAACTCCCACATCCAGGGCAGCAACGCGCTGGGCGGTATGGTCGTCGCAGGGCCTGACGGCTTCGAAAAAAACCATTATCGCAAGTTCAACATGAAAGGCGATGATGCTGCCACCAATGACGACTTTGCGATGATGGCGGCCATGATGCGTCGTCGCTTCTCGCGCATGCTGAAGGAAAAGGATGATGGCCATCCGGTCCCCGATCTTGTCTTGATCGATGGCGGTAAGGGCCAGCTTTCCTCCGTTCTGGAAGTCATGGAGGAATTGGGCGTGATGGACATCCCCGTCGCCGCTATCGCCAAGGGGCCCGAGCGCGACGCCGGCAAGGAAGCGTTTTACATTCCCGGCAAGCCGCCCTTCAAACTGCCGCAGAACGACCCTGTGCTATATTATCTCCAGCGTCTGCGTGATGAGGCGCACCGGTTTGCCATCGGTGGCCATCGCGCCAAGCGTAAGAAAGCGTTGACCGAAAACCCGCTCGATGGTGTACCCGGCGTCGGCCCTGGTCGCAAAAAAGCGCTGCTCGCCCACTTCGGCTCCGCCAAGGCCGTCCGCGATGCTGCACTTGCCGACCTGGAAGGTGTTGAGGGCATCTCTGGCACGATGGCGCAACGCGTGTATGATTGGTTCCAGAATAATTAGGTAATTGGATTCATTCCCGGAGTTTCCATCAAACGTGCCGTCTTCCTCGCTCTTAAATCAACGCCATACCGTACGTGCCGTCTTGTTCGATCTCGATGGCACGGTGACCAAAGACGGTCAAATTCCGCCATCAATCTATCAGGCACTTACGCGTTTGAATGAAGCCGGACTCATCACACTCGCTGTGACCGGCCGCCCGGCCGGCTGGTGCGACCTCATCGCACGGTGGTGGCCGGTCGATGGTGTCATCGGCGAAAATGGCGCCTTTTGCTTTCGCCGCGATACGGATGGGCAAATCCAGCGTGACTGGATCCATCCGCCGACCGAAATCGAGAGCGATCGCTTGCAGATATTGCTGGAAAATGCGCTGGCCGCGGTCCCTGGCTCTGCAGCGGCGCAGGACAACGCCTGGCGTAGCTGTGATATCGCCTTTGATTTTGCCGAGGCGGTCAGCGGACTCACATTGGAGGACGCCCGCACAGCCCAGGCGATTTTTGAAGAGGGCGGTGCCACCGCAAAGATCAGCTCCATTCACGTCAATGCCTGGTTTGGCTCACACTCGAAACAAAGCACGTCTCGTCATGTTCTAACATCGGTATTTGGGTTGGATCAAAGGCATCTAGAACAGATCGTGGTGTTCGTCGGTGATTCACCGAATGACGAGACAATGTTTGAAAACTTCCCGCTCAGTTATGGTGTTGCTGGGCTCAAACGCTTTACCGATGACATGACCCATTTGCCGGCCCACATCACCGAAGCCGACGAGGCTGACGGTTTTTTGGAGGTTATTGAATTCATTCTGGCCGGGGGATCTGACGCCAAATGACATCCAACACATTGTTCAACCCCGCAAATATTTTGACGTCGGTCAGAATTATTTTGGTTCCGGTATTTTGGTATGCGTTGCAACTCAACTCACCATCGGGATTGGTACTGGCACTGGCTTGCGTCGTCTTGGCTGAAGTGACCGATTTACTCGACGGCTGGGTCGCACGGCGGTTCGGTTACGAGAGCGCGTTTGGTGCCCTGTTTGATCCACTCGCCGATAGTCTGTATCGGCTCGGAGCGTTTACTGCGCTTGCCTCTACAGGCTTTATTCCCATTTGGACCGTCCTGATTTTTGCCTGGCGCGACACCATCGTCACCTATGCTCGCATGATGATGGCTCAACGTGGAGAAGAGCTCGGCGCACGCCTGTCAGGTAAGATCAAAGCGATCGTCCAGGGCGCAGCACTCATCGGCATTGTCGCCGCGCTTTCTATTCCGGTTCTTATAACGACGCTTGATCCGACAAACTTCATCCCCTGGCTCTACGGGGCCGCCGTAATCGTCACTGCATGGTCGGGTGTCGATTATCTTATTGCCGGAATGCGAAAATTCACCGCACCTTCGGAAGATTGATGATGGAAACCATCAAGATTGGTTTCAACATCTGTCGGATGCCCATCGGGACACCTGTAAACACAAGTCTCCAAGCCCAAGGCTTACGCTTAAATATACTGTGTCGATCAACTTGACCCCACGCGCCCACCAAGCATGCTGCACACACACCCGATAGGAGCTCGCATGTACGATCAAAACAACGATTCGGCCCATATCCTTGTTGTCGATGATGACGATCGAATTCGCACCCTACTCAAACGCTTCTTGCAGGAGCGCGGCTATCGTGTGTCCACCGCTCCTGACGCAGCCAAAGCCTTATCGACGCTGAATTCACTCGCCTTTGATATCCTGGTACTCGATGTGATGATGCCGGGTATGGACGGCTTCGAGCTGACGGAAGTCATTCGCAGCAAAGGCGACACACCTATTCTTCTTTTGACGGCGAGAGGCGAAGCAGAAGATCGCATCCGTGGGCTGAGTCTGGGCGCAGATGATTACCTCTCCAAGCCATTCGAGCCGGAAGAATTGGTCTTGCGCATCAACGCTATTCTGCGCCGCGCCAAACCCTCCTCTGCCAGTATCATCCAGGTACTGTTCGGCGACTGGGCCTTTGACATCGCACGTGAATCTCTGACACGGGACAATAAGCCGGTCCGTTTAACCGGCGGCGAGACTGCACTTTTATCAGCGCTGGCAGCGACGCCCGGCCAGGCCGTTTCCCGCCTGACGCTTTCAGAGCGTACCGGTGGCGGCGAACGCGCCGTCGACGTTCAGGTCACCCGTCTGCGGCGAAAAATTGAAACTGATCCCAAAGAACCCCTGCATTTGCAGACAGTCCGGGGCGAAGGCTATAGACTGGCCGCCGACCCTGTGTTTGACGAATAATATGATCTAGATGGCCTTTTTACGCCGCTACACTCCCAAGGGGCTGTTTGCCCGTACCCTGTTAATCATCGTTCTGCCTGTGGCGCTGATGCAGGTCGCCGTCGTGTGGTCGTTTTTTGAAGAACACTGGGAAACCGTCACCTCCCGACTTTCCGAAGGTGTTGCTGGCGACATCTCGATGATGACCTCGCTGTACGAACAAGAATCCGGCGACCTTCTCTCCTTCGAACAACATGCCGAAACCGCCTATGAGACCATGCAGCTTTCGGTCAATTTTTGGCCCGAAGACAGCTTGCCCACTTCGCGACGGTCATCTTTTTTTCGCACGCTGGATCGCACATTGCGCCGCGCTCTGAGCGATCAAATCGACAATGAGTTCTGGTTCGACACCACACGCTATCCCAGCTACGTCGATGTGCGGGTGGAGGTCGATGGGGGCGTTTTGCGTTTCATCGCAGTGCGCGACAGAGTGTTTGCCACGACCGGTCACATATTTTTGCTCTGGATCATCGGCGCGTCGACCTTGCTGACGACGGTTTCGGTGGTCTTCATCCATAACCAGGTCAAACCGATCAAACGACTGGCAGATGCCGCCGAACAATTTGGTCGAGGTCAAAATGTCGATAACTTCCGCCCGGGTGGCGCAACCGAAGTCCGGCAGGCTGCCCACGCCTTCTTGGAAATGAAATCCCGTCTCACCCGCCATATTGATCAACGCACCGCGCTTCTGGCCGGCGTCAGTCACGATTTACGGACGCCACTCACTCGACTACGCCTGCAGTTAGCCCTGATGCCCGAGAGCGAAGAAACGGCCGATGCCAAACGCGATATCACCGAAATGGAAGAGATGTTGGATGAATATCTCGATTTCGCACGCGGTCAGGCCACTGAAGCGACATCACGCTGCGATCTGACAGATCTCGCGAAGAGCGTCGTCGACAAGGCACAGACCGACGCGCGCCAGATCGACTTTATCGCCGATGATAACGTTGTTGCGGATCTACGACCGGGGACGATGAGGCGCTGTCTAACCAATTTGATCAATAATGCCATCTCGTTCGGAGAGCACGTCTCAGTCAGCGTGCGTCACAATAGTGGCCGTGTCGAAGTGGTTGTTGACGATGACGGTCCTGGCATTCCGCCAGAGCAATACGCCGAAGCGCTCAAACCCTTCAGCCGTCTGGACGACAGTCGCAATCAAAATCGCAAAGGGGTCGGCCTTGGATTGGCGATTGCCCGTGACGTCGCGCGCGGGCACGGTGGCGATCTTCGTCTCAGCGAGAGCCCACTCGGTGGGTTACGCGCAACCGTCAGCCTGCCCGGTTAATGCCCCGGCTCGATGCACGCGCGCACTTGCATTGATTAGCGTGCGTTGACTTCCGCGCCCATTCGACGGGATCGGCGTTCCGCTGCATTGACCGCCTGGCGCACCAATTCAGGCAATCCACCTCCGCCGCCCATCAAGACATCCATCGCCGCCTGGGTCGTACCACCCGGTGACGTAACGGCACGTCGCAATTCCTGGGGTGTCTTATCACTGGACGCCAGCAACGCGCCCGCACCAATAATGGTTTCACGCGCCAGCTTTTCAGCCAATTCGCGCGGAAGCCCTTCGCCAAAACCGGCCCCGGCCAAGGCCTCGGCCAGCAAAAACACATAGGCTGGACCAGAGCCGGAGACCGCCGTGACCGGGCCCATAAGCCGTTCGTCCTGAACCCACTCCACCGTCCCGGCGACCTTCAGCAATTTTGTCGCCCGTTTCTCTACGGTCTCACCGAGTTCATTGGATACGCAGACCGTGACTCCAGCGCCAATCGACGCCGGCATATTTGGCATAGCGCGGATGATGGGGCGCTTTCCAAACAGGGATTCGAGACGGCTTATCGTGACACCCGCCATGATCGATACGAGCGCACAATTGGGTGGAAGGAGATTGCCTAGGGATTTTGCGACCTCTTCGAGAATTTGAGGCTTCACAGCAAGAATGACCGTTTCGAGCTGGGTGCTTTGAGCGAGAGATACCTGCTTCACATGGGTCAGGCCATGCACGTCGATCAAAACCTTGACCTCATCGCCCGGTCTCGGGTCCAAAATCAGCAAATCCTCAGCAGCGAGCCCGCCGCGTTTGCGACCCAACCAACCGGCAGCGAGTGCGCCGCCCATATGTCCTGCACCAACGAGAAGTGTTTTCATTCCATTTGCCATTTTGGGAGATCAGGCCTCGCCCGCTGTTTCAAACATCGCCGCGTCCACGGCTTCCTGTATGCTTTTGCCGCCCCAGACCAAGAAATGATAGGCCGGATAGAAGCGCTCGCCGGCTTCGCGTGCAGCGGCGATCATCGATGCCGCCTGAGCGGGCGATAATGCGTCACCGCTGGGCAGACAAATCGCATGACGGTACAAAATGCCCCCGTCTTCTGCCCAAATATCGAAATGGCCCAGCCAGAGCTTTTCGTTTAACCGCGCGACCAGCTCACAGACATCACGGTACCGGTTAGCGGGCACTTTCAAATCGAGGCTGGCGCAAATATGCAAGGCGTCCAGTTCAGGACGCCAGGCAAACCAGATTTGATGATCACGCCAAGCGCCCGGCGTGCTCATGTGCAATTCGCCGTTTTCATCTCGGTCATAGGGAAATTGTTCCGCGATCACGGCCTGCTCGACGGAATCCATCGGGTCGTGTGCTTCTGGTGCAATCTCATCTGACAGCAAGTCCATGGAGTAGTCTCCCTTGTCTGCGCGGCGACTCACACCGTCCGATGACGGTATGTCCGCGTCGCATCAGACGCAATCAAAAGGCGTTATCAGCTTGTGGATTTCGGCGTTTTCTTCGCCGTTGTGGCTTTTTTCCGGGGCTTTGTTGCCCGGGATGCCGGCTTTGCTACACGCGCTTCGAGTGCATCGAGGCGCTTCTTCAAATCTTCGATCTCTTCCTGTCCCGCCGCCAGCGCTGCTTTTACAGCGTCATATTCCTCACGGCTGACAAGGTCCATGTCGACGATCACGCGATCTGCCTGAGCCCGAAAAACCGAACGCGCCTCATCACCCGCAGCTTGTGCGGCACCGAAGGCATCGGTCATGAGTTCAGCAAAATCATTCAAAAGCGGGTTGCGTGTTTGCATCAAAGAAAGCCATTAGTGTGTAATTCAAGCGCCTATATGAGGCGAAGAGTGCAAAAGTGCAACGCGCCCGTCTGTCACACCTGCATATCTAGTGCGAGAAATTCATGGAAACCTGCCTGGCCACGTTCGAATTTGATCCGGTTCTTGTTACAATTCCAGTGCCATGGACGGACGGGTTTCCGATCCGCTGGTATGCGCTGGCCTACATAGCCGGACTGATGCTGGGTTGGCGCTACCTGACCTATCTGAGCCGTCGCCCGACCTTCTGGGCTGCCGATGGATCACGCAGCAAACCCAAATCCCCCTTCACCGAAGAACAAATCGACGATCTGCTCGTCTGGGCCACGCTTGGCGTGATTGGCGGTGGCCGATTGGGTTATGTCGTCTTCTATGGCTGGCAATATATGGCCACGGGTCTTCCCTATGAAGGCGCCCTCGTCGCCGATCCGCTCATCGACCGCCTCCTGTGGACGGTAACGGGCATCACCGATGGCGGAATGTCTTTCCATGGTGGGTTAATCGGTGTGGCAATTGCGATCTATTTCGTGGCCCGCGCCGCAAAGCTTGACCTCCTTCGTGTCGGTGATGCGGTTGCCATGGTGGCACCGCTTGGATTGTTTTTTGGTCGTATTGCCAATTTCATCAATGGTGAACTCTGGGGTCGGCCGACAGATGTGCCGTGGGCGATGATCTTCTCCTCCGACCGCCTGTGTTTGCCCCGGCATCCGAGCCAACTTTATGAGGCTGCACTGGAAGGTTTGGCACTGTTTGCCATCATCAATGTCATGGCCTGGAAATTTAAGGCCCTCAGTCGACCCGGTCTCTGTATCGGCCTGTTCCTGTTCTTCTACGGTATTTTCCGTTCTCTAATGGAAACCGTACGCGAGCCAGACCTGCACCTTCCCGATTTCCTGCGCGGCACCATCACAACCGGCATGATCCTGTCGATTCCGATGATTATCATCGGTGGGTATTTGGTCTACCGGGCCGTAAAGGCCTCTCCGTACAAGATGCCTGGCGGTGAAAAGAAAGCTTCGCCAGACGCATGAGTGATATGGTGACCCGTTTGAGTGAGCGGATCCGAACGACCGGACCGCTCACTGTCGCTGCCTTCATGACAGAGGCGCTTTTTGACCCAAAGGATGGGTATTACGCGACCAAAGACCCTATTGGTGCCGGGGCAGACTTTATCACCGCGCCGGAAGTCAGTCAGATGTTTGGTGAACTGATCGGCCTCTGGGCCGCGCAGTCCTGGCTGGACATGGGCAGTCCTGAGCGTTTCCAGTTTATTGAGTTGGGCCCTGGCCGGGGAACAATGATGAGCGATGCCCTCCGGGCCGCACGAACCGTGCCGGGTTTTCTCGATGCTGCCCGGATCACGCTGATCGAGGCCAGCGCAGCGCTCAAATCGGTGCAGGCAAGCACTCTCGGTACCAGCGGCGCGCAAATCAGCTGGTCGAATCGACTTGAAGCCGTCGAGTCGGGGCCTTCCATTGTCGTCGGCAATGAATTTCTCGACTGCCTGCCAGTCCGTCAGGCGAATCGTCACGGGGGCGAATGGCATGAACGCCTTGTTGGGTTGGAAAACGAAGACAGCACAAAACTGGTCTTTGTTTTGGGCCCTCCTCTGGGCGTCGACACAGACCTCATCCCAGCAAACCTGATCGACCTGCCCGACGGCAGCCTGGTTGAATTGCGCCCGGGGGATCAACAAATTCTCGGTGCCATTGCCGACCGTTTCAAAAACGATAAGGGACGCGCCCTGCTCATAGATTATGGCCCGGCAATCAGCGAACAAGGTGACACGCTACAGGCCCTGCGCGCTCATAAAAAAGTAGCGCCGCTTGATGATCCGGGAAATGCAGACATCACTGCCCGCGTCGACTTTCAATCCTTGACGCAATACGGTCGAAATCTCGGCATCACGCCCTATGGGCCTGTAGAACAGGGCCAATTTCTGATCAGCCTTGGCATGGAATCCCGCGCCGCCGCGCTCATCCAGGCAGCCCCCGACACCAAAGCAACAATGGCACGACAAGTCTGGCGACTCACCGATCCCGAGCAAATGGGCACGTTGTTCAAATTCGTGTGTTTCGACAGTGTTGGTCTGCCTTTGCCACCAGGTTTTTCAGCGCGCTGACTCTTTAAGCTTCTCTCAGGTCTCTGCCTCTGTTAAGGAGCGCGCGAAACTGATTGGGGCTTCTTCCATGAAACTGATTTCTGGCACTTCGAACACGCAACTGGCGAGGGCAATCGCCGATTATCTCGACGCCCCCTTGACCGAGACTCATATTGAGCGCTTTGCCGATGGCGAAATTTTTTGCCGTATCGACGCGAATGTGCGCGGTCAGGACGTCTTTGTCATCCAGTCGACCTCGCGGCCGGCCAATGACAATCTGATGGAATTGCTGATCATCATGGATGCGCTGACCCGTGCGAGTGCAAACCGCATAACGGCCGTCATCCCCTATTTTGGTTATGCTCGACAAGACCGAAAGACCGGCGGCCGGACGCCGATTACCGCCAAGCTGGCGGCCAATCTGATCGCCAAAGCAGGGGCTGACCGTGTTCTCACTGTCGACCTGCACGCCGGACAGATCCAGGGCTTCTTCGACATTCCGACCGATAACCTGTTTGCGACCAAAGTGATCGAGGACGATATTCGCCGCAATTACTCCACCAAGGACTTGATGATCGTCTCACCAGACGTGGGCGGTGTTGTTCGGGCACGCGCCCTGGCAAAATTGCTCGATGACGCTGAGATCGCGATCGTCGACAAGCGGCGCCCGAAGGCCGGCGTTTCCGAGGTGATGAATATTGTTGGTGATGTAGACGGCCGGCGCTGTATTATTTTTGATGACATGTGCGACAGTGGCGGCACGTTATGCAATGCGGCGATCGCATTGAAGAAAGCTGGCGCAACCGAGGTGTCTGCCTACGCCACTCACGGTGTCCTTTCCAATGACGCTCAAGGCCGTATTGCCAAGTCAGAGCTTAGGGAATTGGTGGTCACTGACTCGGTCGTCGTCCCACCAAACTCAACGGAAACCGATCGGGTTCGACGCCTGGGCGTTGCTCCTTTGCTAGGTGAAGCCATTCGCCGCATCGCCAATGACGAGTCTGTTTCCAAACTGTTTGACTAGGTCGGTCGGGAATTTGCTGACTCTAACCCTTCTCGCCGCTTGCGTGCCCCTGCGCGATAAGCTATAGCCCGCCGCTCGAAACATGAATGAGGCACTGCGCCTCCGAGGTCGCCGCCACAAGGCTGGCACCGTATTGCATTTAAGGAACTGGTCCGATGAGCTCCAATATCGTTCTCACCGTTGAAGTACGTGAAAACACTGGCAAGGGCGGCGCACGCGCTGCACGCCGTGAGGATCTCGTCCCGGGTGTCGTTTATGGCGGCAAAGAAGGCGCTGTTGCCGTGACACTTCGCGGCAATGAAGTGCGTAAAGCACTTAACACCGGCAACTTCATTGCCAACCTTCTTGAGCTCGACCACCAGGGCAAGCGCCAAACAGTGATTACGAAGGACGTTCAGTTCCACCCGGTAACAGACGCTGCCCAGCACGTTGATCTGTTTCGCGTGACTGAAAAGACCCGCATCGACGTGGCCGTACCTGTTCGCTTCACCAATGAGGAAGCATCACCGGGCATGAAGCGCGGCGGCGTTCTCAACATCGTGCGTCACGAAGTTGAACTGAATTGCCCAGCCGGTGCCATCCCAAGTGAAGTTGAGGCCGATCTGACGGGTCTCGACATTGGTGATTCGATCCACATTTCAGCGATCACCCTTCCGAAGGGTGCCAAGTCCACCATTACCGACCGTGACTTCACAGTCGCCACAATGCAGGGTTCACGCGCTGTTCTCGTAGACGACGAAGTCGAAGAGACAGATGCAGAGGCCGTCGAGGGCGAAGGCGAAACAGCAGAAGGCGGCGAGGACTAGGTCGCTGCGGGCAATCTTCGGATTGCCCTCCACTACTGTTTCTTGATCGGCGCATATTCGAACCGCAAAACCGGTAACCACTTTTGCTGAATTTGCGGGTGTCCGGTCTAGCCAGCAGGCGACCGACGACGATGATGATCCTTGCAGGGCTCGGCAACCCCGAGCCCAAATACCTCCGCAACAGGCATAATGTCGGCTTCATGACCGTCGACTTTATTGCCCAGGCATGGAATGCCGGCCCCTGGCGCAAGCGCTTCAAGGGCCTCGCATCCGATGTGGTCATCCCGACATCCAGCGGCCCGAAGAAGATCCTGCTGCTCAAACCGCAAACCTTCTACAACAATGCAGGTCACTGCGTGGGCGAAGCGGCGAATTTTTTCAAAGTCGACCCGGAAAAAGTTGTGGTCTTCCACGATGAGCTCGACCTTGCCCCTGGCAAATTCCGGATGAAGCTCGGCGGTGGTGCTGCCGGCAATAACGGCATCAAGTCCATCACCCAGCAATTAGGCCCGGACTTTCGCCGTGGCCGCATCGGCATTGGCCACCCTGGCGACAAAGGCCGTGTCACCGGCTATGTCCTGTCTGACATCCCCAAAGCCGATGAAGACTGGATGGTCGACTTACTGGACGCCATAGCCGGATCGATCGATTTGCTCGCCGCCGGCGATCTGGACGCTTTCCAGACCCGCGTTACTCACCAGGCCCCGGCGCCGGAATAGCCCTATTCGGCGCTTCCTCTCCAGCGCATGAATGCCAAATTGACCAGCACCGGCATCGCCAACAACGCCAGCACGCCATACTGGTCGCTCTGCCCATTCGGCTCGCCATTGACCAGCAAGCCCCACACAACCGCGTAGAGCGCTGCCAGGAATATTCCGAACGTCGTGTTGAGCGGGGCCCATTGCAGGCCCGTGGCGTCAAGCTCGGGGGCCCGAATCATCACGAACGATGCCATCAGACCCGTTCCGGATATCGCCATTGCCATGGCCGAGATGTCATAGGCCACGTCCAGCGTGTCACCGTAAAACATGATCGGGCCGTCGGTGATTCGCATGACCACGACAGAGACAAACCAGATCATGAACCACAGGCCGGATAGAACACCGAAAATCCTGCGTGATCCACGCCACCCCGCCCAGAGCGAGACGCCGGCCAGTGCCACCAGCGGCGGCAACACCCAATAGGCACCGCCCAGACCACGACCGGACAAGTCCAACCCGAGGATTGGCAGGCCCCACACATAACTGTCACCATCCATCCAGCTCCGAGAGAATGGTAGCCAAACAATGATCGCACTTAGCGTAATCAGAAAAATCAGCGCGCCGCGAATTGCAGATGACATGATCATCTCCCCTCAATCAGCGCCCCCAGCACCGTCAAACTATTACACCCCGCGCTGACGGAAAAGTCGATTTTGTCCAAGTTTGTATCTATAAGGCCCGCACACACCAGTAAGGCCAAATAAGGACGGACCTCTCATGGGCTTTAAATGCGGCATTGTCGGACTTCCAAATGTTGGAAAATCCACCCTCTTCAACGCACTCACACAGACCGCCGCAGCGCAGGCCGCGAACTATCCGTTTTGCACCATTGAGCCAAATGTTGGCGATGTGGCCGTGCCCGAAGATCGCCTGAACAAGCTGGCCGCCATCGCCGGGTCCAAGGAAATCATCCCGGCTCGGATGAATTTCGTCGACATTGCCGGCCTCGTCGAAGGCGCCTCCAAGGGTGAAGGCCTGGGCAATCAATTCCTCGCCACCATCCGCGAGACCGATGCCATCGCCTACGTGTTGCGGTGTTTTGACGATGATGACGTGACCCACGTCAACAACAAGATCGATCCGCTGGCCGATCTGGAAGTTGTCGAAACAGAGCTGATGCTCGCCGATCTGGAAAGTTTGGAGAAGCGCAAATCGTCGAACGAGAAAAAAGCCCGCTCCGGCGACAAGGAAGCCAAGGAGGCTCTGGTCCTCATCGAGCTGGCTCTTGAGCAACTCAATGACGGCAAGCCCGCGCGTTTTGCCGACGTGCCCAAGGACGACCGCAAGGCCTGGCGCGAGTTACAATTGTTGACCTCCAAGCCCGTCCTGTTCATCGCCAATGTCGATGAAGGATCTGCTGGCACCGGTAATGATTATTCCAACACCGTCTTCGAACGCGCCAAGAAAGAAAGCGCGCAAGCCGTCGTCATCTCAGCGCAAATCGAAGCCGAGCTGGCCTTGCTGGAAGATGAAGAGCGCGCCGAATATCTCGAGGAAATCGGCCTGGAAGAAGCCGGTCTCGACCGTCTCATCCACACCGGCTATTCCCTGCTCGATCTGAAAACCTATTTTACCGTCGGCCCAAAGGAAGCCCGCGCCTGGACCATCAAGGACGGCTGGGCCGCCCCCCGTGCCGCCGGCGTCATCCACGGTGATTTCGAGAAGGGATTCATCCGCGCCCAGACCATCGCCTATGAGGATTTCATTGAGCACGACGGCGAGGCCGGTGCCAAGGAAGTCGGCAAAATGCGCGCCGAAGGCAAGGACTACATCGTCAAGGACGGCGATGTGATGCACTTCTTGTTCAATACCTGAGGGCTCTAATACCGGCCGATGAACCAAGCCAACGCATTACGCTCTGTCGCCTCGACAAACACATCCTTGCGGGCCTGATACGCGTTCCAGTCGGTCGCAGATTCACCGTTCAGTTTCGCCTTCAGGTCAGAATATTCACGTGCGACTTCAGGGTGCGCCCGTAAATAATCCCGGAACGCTATATGCCGGCGCAGATTGTCGTCTCCGATCGCATACATATGGACATGATGGGTGCGGACACCATCGCCTCGCGACTTGCGAAAATAGCGTCGCCCGGAAATTCCATACTCGCCCTTCGCTTCAAAGCCGTGTGCACGAAGCTGGAAAGAGATCTCATCCAGCTCAGTGAGTGATGTGACTTCCACCAGAATATCAATGATTGGCTTGGCCAGGATATCGGGGATGGAGGTGCTGCCGATATGGTGTACAGCGCCGCACGTCATCCCCAGCGCCTGCTCGATCAAATCCGCCGCCAGGATAAAATCCTTCGCCCAGGCCGGGTCATGTTTAACAACAGACTTGCTCATTACCCGTCATGCCGTTCAGACTAGGACGCCTGCGCCTCATCGGCACGACTGGCACCCACCGGCAGCTCGCCGCCGTCCATCACGGCCACCGTGCGCTTCATCTGGCGCACCTTGTCCAGATTGACCACATAGGACCGATGGATCTGCACAAACCGGCCGTCGGGCAAGGCCGTCATGGCGGTTTTGAGTGAGCCATAGACCATAACGTCACGGCCGGTCAGATGCACTTCAAGATAATTGCCCGCCGATTTCAGATACCAAATTTCCGACAGGGTGAAGCGTGTCCGTTCCGCCCCCTCACCCAGCATCACGGTGTCCTCCGGGCGAATCTCGATCACCTCCGGCGGCATCAGCCCGTTTCGAACGGCCAGATAGATGAGTGAGGCGACCAGCGTCACGATCGCGCCAATCAGATTGACCTCGGTCAGCGCCCAGATCGACACGTCGGACAAGTGCGTATCCCGCACAGCAATCAGTATAAGCTGCCAGGCGGTTTGCAGAAGCAAGCCCAAGGCGAAAATCGCCGCCGTCACACTTAGTCCGATCCAGATCGACCCACCGCGCCGCAAAAACGGCCCTGCAATATGAACCGTCGCCAGCAGCAGCAGCACGTTGAGCGTGGTTCCAAGTAGATATGGCAACCAAATATCGGTCTCGCGGGCCTGGAAAAAGCCGATGCCATTATCCGGGCCAAACCCGGAAATCAGAACGATGAGCAACACATATCCACCCAGCCCCATCAGCTCCCAACGATTGGGTCGAGTGGCACTGAACCAAATCAGACGAGCCTGTTTTACAAACTGCTCCATCACCATTCCCGTTTCGTACAAAAATCAGCCGGTTTCACATAAACACACGCGACACAACGCCAATAGCGCATTGAATGAGGCCTGTAATCCCCTGTCACCCTATCCCGGAGCCTTCAATGTTTCGCGCCCTGCCTGCTCTATTTGCCCTCGTTCTAACCGCGTCTTTGAGTGTCTCAGCGACGGCTCAAACCGATTATCGTGTTGATGTCGAACAATTTTACCAACAGCTGCTGGAAAACCACCCCGCCCCCTATGCCCGGACGAGCCAAGCCGCATGGGAAACGCATTACACCGACTTGATGGCCGCAGCCCAATCCATGTCCGAAGACGAATTCCTCGTTCGCATGAGTGGCTTTGCGGCGCTTGTCGGTGACGGGCACACGAATTTGCTGCCCTTCTATGCCCCGCCGGAGAGCTTCGCCAATCGTCTTCCTGTACGTTTCGATGTGTTTGAGGAAGGCGTCTTCATCACCCATACCACCGCACCACTCGCTCACCTCGCCGGCGCAAAAATCACCGCAATCAACGGCCACGCCATCGAAACAATCGTCGCTGAATTTTCTGCTGTTATTGGCAGCGACAATCCACAATGGGCCAAACGATGGCTGCCAACCCTGCTCACCTATCCAAACTATCTTGAGGGTCTGCAATTGGGAGCGGGAGACCGCAATGCACCCCAACAATTTGAGCTCGAGCTGGAGGGGCAGACAATATTTGCGGACATCACCGCTTCGGCTGCCCGCGCGCCCCTTGCCGAAGCGCGGTCATCGGTTTCAGAACTGATCGACCCCGCCCTGATCTACGGCTTCACTCAATTGCCCGATACCGACACCGTCTATGCGGTGTATCGCGAAGTCGCCGATAGCGAGGACGAAACCGTCGCGCAATTCGCCGCGCGCCTTTTTGCCTATATCGAAGACAATCAGATTGACCGTCTGATCTTCGACATTCGTGAAAACGGCGGCGGCAATAATTATCTCAACCAGCCCTTCCTGCACGGCATGATCGCTTCGCGCGTTAATCGCCCCGGCGGCCTGTATATTCTAACCGGTCGCATGACGTTTTCCGCCGCCATGAACATCGCCACGCGCACCGAACGCCATACGCAGGCCCTGTTTGTCGGCGAAGATACCAGCGGTGCCCCCAATCACTAAGGCGACCCAACGTTTGGAGCTCTGCCCGTATCCGGCCTGCCCTACATCATGTCGACCCTGTTCTGGCAGGACAGCCAGCCCGATGATCAGCGCAATACGCTGACACCGGATATTCAAGTCGCTGTGCGATGGTCTGATTGGGTTGAAGGCCGTGACGCGGCGCTGGAAACCGCTATTCGTCACCAGGTGCCCGATGGAACAGAGGTCGTTTCTCCTCCCGCTCGCTGGGCCCGCGCCTCCCAGGTCAATCCGCGCGGCGCGCCCGAATAGCGCTTGGCTGCGGCAACACACCGCAAGCCATATCTGAGCCCAACCCTTTATCGCCCTGGCGGGCCTCACTATCTCCATCAGGGTATTTCGTGAGGTCCCGATGCGTGAAAACCAGCCGATTCGTGTAACCGCTGCCCGCCAAAACGCGCGCGATGAAGCGGCCGATCTGGGTATCGATCATGACTTCATCAGCCTGCTGGTCGACAGCTTTTACGACCGCATCCGCACGCATGAAGAGCTCGGTCCAATCTTCAACGATGCAATCGGCGATAATTGGGGGCCCCATCTGGACACGATGAAGCGCTTCTGGGCTTCGGTCGCGCTCCACGATGGCTCGTATACCGGTCGCCCGGTTCCAGCCCACATGAAGCTGGAAGGGCTCAATCCGGGTATGTTTGCCACCTGGCTGGGTATGTTTGAAGAGACGCTCAACGACATCGCGCCGACACCCGACACGCCGATTTTCTTCATGGAGCGCGCCCGCCGCATCGCCAATAGCTTGCAGCTCAACATTTTCTACAACCCAACCACCTCAGCCCGTCAGACTTGAACACAGGATCAATCCGTTCCATGTCTGGAACAAGCGGTATTCTCCGTGGCCCGTCGGGTGCTCGACATGACGCGTACCAATCCAGCGACCAGCGAAACAGCGCCGCTCTCCGTGTGGGAATTGGTCGCTATCCTCGTCACCATGACCGGCCTAGTCGCCCTGTCGATCGATATGATGCTTCCGGCACTCGAGGAGATCGCGACAGAGCTGGATGCGCCGCGCCCTAATGACCGCCAATTTGTCGTCACCAATTATCTGCTTGGCTTCGGTTTCGCGCAATTGATCTATGGTCCGCTCTCAGACGCCTATGGTCGCCGGCCCGTCATTTTGGGATCGCTCATTCTGTTCATGGTTCTGACAACGGTCTGCATGCTGGCCAATACGTTTGAGACCATGCTCGTTGCGCGTTTTCTGCAAGGTTGCGCCGCGGCCGCTTGCCGGGTTGTTGCAGTGGCGATCGCCCGCGATTTGACGTCCGGTCGCCGCATGGCAGAAGTGATGTCGCTGTCGATGACCATGTTTATGGCCGTGCCGGTTATTGCACCGGCGATCGGCCAGGGCATCCTGTTTGTCGGCGACTGGCGCTGGATTTTCGCCGCCCTGCTGGCGTCCGCCGTGGCGTTGGTCGGCTGGTTGTTTTTCCGCCTGCCCGAAACCCTACATGCCGAGCACCGCATCAAGCTGTCCGTAAAGACCACCAGCGCGGCATTCATGGAGGCCGTGACCACGCGGCTGACTATCGGCTACACGATGGCGGCTGCCGCCTTCTTTGCCGGCCTGTATGCCTTTCTGGCGTCTGCCGACCAGATCCTGTCAGAGCATTACCGCTTGGGTGAAGACTTCCCGCTAGCCTTTGCCTTTATAGCCGCGGGCATGGGCTTCACCAGCTACGCCAATTCCAAACTGGTCATCAAATGGGGCCAGCGCCGCCTCTCACACGGGGCCCTGATCGGATTCATTATTATCAGCGCCATTCACACCGTGGTGCTCGCGATGGGGATCGACAGCCTGGTTGTATTTCTTCTCCTGATGGCACCGGCCATGGCATTACTGGGCCTGATCGCCGCCAATTTCAGCGCGCTCGCCATGGAACCGGTTGGCCATATCGCCGGCACCGCCTCAGCGACATACGGCTTTATTACAGGCGTAATCGGCACTTTGCTCGGCATCGCCATCGCGCAAATGTATTCCGACAGCGCGATGCCGCTTATCGTCGGTCAGGCGTGTCTCGGCGTATTAACGCTGCTGTTTGTGCTCATCACCGAACGCGGAAAATTATTTGGCATTGGTGAGACGTCTGATGGTGTCGAAGCGACCGCTGATTGACGATCATTACGTTCGCGTGTCCAAGCTTTAACTTGCTGATTTGGCGCGCCCGTCAAACACTCCGGATAACAACGGAGATCGACATGAAGCCCTTCATTCCCTTCCTGATCGGCGCCGCAGGATTCGCGGTCAGCGCTTTTTCTGCCGTCACACCGCCAGTGACGTCGGACGAAATCCTGCAAGCCCACACTGACGCCCGCGGGGGCCTTGAAGCGATCCAGACGGTGGACAGTATGGACGTCCGTCTGACCATTGATGAAGGCTGGGTCGCCACCAGACATTATCAGGCCGTTCGTGATGGCAGCATGCGGATCGACGTCTATATCGGTGAGGAACGCGTGTTCACTGAAGCGCTTCTCGACGGCGATGCCTGGTCGATGCAGCAGGGTGAAATCACGGGAACACCGATCACTGAAGAAGAGGCGCAAATCCTTTGGCGCGGCGTGCTGGGCAATCTGTATGCGATGCAGGAATGGTCCGATCACGGTGTCGTAGTCAATGCACGGGGTCCGGAGGCCCTTGATGGCGAAGATTTCTGGATCATCGACATCACCCATGTAGACGGTTTCCAGGACCGCTACTACCTCGATATCGAAACCTTCCTGATCGCGCGCCAACGCAGTGATCACTCACTTCACCCGGCCGTCGATCCAACCGTCCAACGCTTTGAAACGCGCTATTCCGACTATCGGGAAGTTGATGGAATCATGTTCGCATTCCGAGAAGAAAAATACGATATGGACACAGGCGAACGCGCGCAATTGATCACGATCCAGAGTCGTGAATTCAATGGGGTCAATGATCATACCGCGTTCGAGCAGCCTCAATAGGCATATGACACAAACCATCGCTGGAAGGCCGGACCGACTCTGCTAGGCTCTCCACCAGCCATCGGGGAGAAGCATCCGTGTCCTTCAACACCATCGCCTATGCCATCGACGAAAATATCGCCACGATTACGCTCAACCGACCCCAGCGCCTGAATGCCTTCACCCACGAAATGGGCGCCGAACTCGTCACCGCATACGATCTTGCCGATGCCGATGATGAGGTCCGGGCAATCATCGTCACCGGTGAGGGGCGCGGGTTTTGTGCCGGTGCGGATTTGTCGATGGGCGCTGAGACCTTCAATCTGATTAATCAGGCCAAGGAAGACGGCGATATTGACCCCGCCGATCCGCGATGGCGCGATAGTGGCGGCGTCCTCAATCTGCGGACCTGGAACACCTTGAAGCCAGTGATTGGTGCCATTAACGGCGCTGCCGTCGGCATCGGTGCCACGATGCTGCTACCGATGGATATACGTATAGCGTCGATCAGTTCGAAATTCGCATTCCCGTTTGCACGTCGTGGAATCGTTTGGGATGGCTGTGCCAGCTGGTTCCTGCCGCGCGTCGTCGGCATTTCCACCGCCATGGAATGGGGTTTGACTGGCCGCACATTCCCAGCCGCTGAGGCCTTCGAAAATGGTCTTGTGAGCCGCGTTGTTCCCGATGAAAATTTGATGGCTGAAGCCCGCAATACAGCCCGCATGATCGCCGAGAAATCTTCCCCGGTCTCCGTTGCCATGATGCGCCGCATGGCTTGGCGCATGCTCGGGGCCGCCCACCCGATGGAAGCACACCGGGTCGAAAGCCGTGGAATTTTGCAGGCCGGCACAAGCCCGGACGCGCAGGAAGGTGTCATGTCATTTTTGGAAAAACGCGCGCCGGACTTCCCCCTCAAAGTGTCGAGTGATTTGCCGGACTGGCACCCATGGTGGGCGACTGAGGAAGATGAATACTAAAGCGGCGAACGCTTGAATGAAGCATTATTGACTATTCACGCCGGTCGCTGCCGCCATGATCACAGCCAGCTTGCCCTCAGCTTCTTTCTGACGAGAAATCCGGGCATCGGAAGGCACCTCGCCGTGTAATCGTTCCTTGAAGCCGGGTTGCGAGATCACCGCAAATCCGCGCTCAGTCAAAAATGCCGCCTGCCGTGAAGGATCGAGGCGCAAATATCCGTGCCGCTCGAGCCCCAAAAACGCATCCGCCAATTCTTCCAATCGAATGCCAGGGCACGGTGAATTGTGCAAAAGCTGCCCGGCGACCATGGAATAGTGTCGCGAGACATCGGGCCTTGGTCGCTTGTCGAAAAAGCCGGTGACGTGAAAGGCATCGAGCACATAATCCTCAGCCCAACTCAGAGTGACATCGTTCACACCAACTTCCTCCTGTCCGTCGAGGGATCATCGCTAGCACGATTCAGGCGAAAATCGAATTGTCAGCTACCTATAATTGTGCATCATAACTGCCTATATGAAATAGAGAGCGATTATGACGCAAGTTCTTCTGGTTCACGGCTGGAGCGCAAAAGACAAATCAATGGCCGAGCTGGGCCAGTTTCTAGATGCCAATGGCTACACCACGACTGACATTCACCTCGGCGGATACCCGTCTATGGCCGACGATGTTCATGTCCAGGATTCGGCCCGCCGTATGGATGAGGTGATCCGGCGATTGCAGCGCGCCGGAGAACTCGCCGACCGTTTCCACCTCATTGTCCATTCCACCGGCGCGTTGGTGTCGCGGCAGTGGCTTGCCGACCAATATCCAAATGGCGGCTCACCTGTCGACAATTTTCTGATGCTTGCACCCGCCAATTTCGGCTCACCAATCGCCACGCTCGGCCGGTCTGCCTTGGCGCGCATCGTCAAGGGTTGGAATCGCGGATTTCAGACCGGCACCGAATTTCTCCACGCGCTCGAACTTGGTTCGCAATTGCAGGAAAACTTGGCCTGTCGGGACCGTCTTGATCCGGATGGGAAAACGACCAGTCCCTTCTCAGAAACCGGCACACGCCCTTTCGTCATCGTCGGTGCCTCGCAAATTCCAGGAACCCAAATCACGGGCGAGAAGGCCTGGGACGGCACTGTCCGCATTGCCAGCGCCAATATCGACGCCCAGGGCATGACTGCGGATTTTTCGTCCGGAGACCCAACCCAACCCGTCCTTAAACGCTGGTCCCGTCGCGGCCCGGACAAGACACCCTTTGCTCTCCTGCCGGACCGCCATCATCTGACCATCCTCAGGCCTGCCGCCAAGCGCAGCAATTCGCCGGACTCTGTCACGGCCAACCGATTGGGGGAGCTGGTCTTGGAAGCCCTCGCGGTAGCCTCACCGGACGCCTACGGCGAAGTTGCCACCCATTGGGCCACGATCTGCCAAGAAACCCGCCAACTCGCCCAGGACGGCGACGCCGCCGACGCCCTTCGCACGCGCATTCTCGGCAAAGCCAGCGCCAGTCACAGCCGGTTCGACGAATATTATCAAATCGTCGTCGAGGCTGTGGATGAAACCGGCTTGCCGGTTGATGATTTCGAGCTTTGGCTCACCGCGCCACGCAAGCAGGGCCGCCGCGACCTAAGAAGCAATCAGGCCATCACTCGCATCGAGATCGACGCCCACAATAATTTGATCCGCGACGACCACACCAATCGGCGCAATTTAAACCGGCGCGTCCTGCATATCGACCGGCGGGCCCTGATGAAACGTGACGGTTTCCTGCGTACATCACTAACGCGTAGCTATGAGAATATTCTTGCGGCCGGCATCACAGCCATCGCCCCCGGCAATAAGGTTTCGTATTTCTCAAAGGACAGCAAGCAGGGTAGCGGTCTGATCCCCTTGCGGGCACTCGACCCTCAAGCTCAAGATGGAGAGGATCGATTCCTGCGCCGCTACTCAACCCATTTTTTGCGTGTCGTCGTACCGCGAGTGCTCGATGATGACGTCTTCACGATCCGATCAATGAGCTAAGACTGGGTTAGATCAGCACGCCTTCACTCACCTTTACCGCATCGCCGCCAATCATCGCATTGACCAATTTGCCATTCTCGATCTGGATCAACAGGCGGATCAGGCTGGGGCGACCCATTTCAATGCCCTGATAAACGCTGATCGAATGCTCGCCATCACCAAACCCGCCTTGCTCGGCCAGCAAGCCGGAAAACGCCGCCACAGCACTGCCAGTCGCCGGGTCCTCATCAATGCCCAGGTGTGGCGCAAACATACGCGCGCGCCAGTCATGAGTGTGTTCATCGGAGACGGCCTTGGCGACCACATAGGCTTCCGACGGATTTTCGCCGCCAAATACAGCCTCAAAAGCCTCTCGGTTGATCTCAATCTCGGCCAGCTTATCCGCGTATCGTAGCGGTATGATCCCGATGGAAGCACCGGCAGACCAGACCCCGTCCTTCACGGGAGCATTGAGAAAATCACCCGCTTCCAGACCAAAAGCCTCGGCAATACGCTCGGGGTTTTGAATATCAGAAACCCGCTTCGGCATAGCGGGCAGGAAGAACCGGGCCGAACCATTCCGCTCACTGTTAATCCGGGCATCACAAATGATATCGCCGACCACTTCCTCAACGATTAAGCGACGACGCTGTCCCGGCTCCCCGCCCAATTCAAAGGCAAGCGCAATAGTGGCACCGACGGTCGGGTGCCCGGCAAACGGCAACTCACTCTGCGGTGTGAAAATCCGGAGACCATAATCAGCCTCCCGGCCCTGCGGCTCAGTTACAAAGACGGTTTCGGACAAATTGAATTCGGAAGCGATTAATTGCATCGCCTCATCGTCAAGATCATCCGCCGCCAACACCACCGCCAACGGATTGCCGCTAAACGCCTGGTCGGTGAAAACGTCAAATGTCACAAAGCGGTGCGTCATGCATCAGTCCATTATTTGGGGGTTTTGTCGGGCATTTCAAAGCACGGGTTTCAGGCCTATTCGCCCAAATCCTGATCGTTTGAAATGAGTTCAATATCTTCCTCGGTCAGCGCACCGTCGACTCGCCAGCCATACCCGTCACCCTGAGCAAGCGTATCGGCCAGCCATGGCAGGGCTTGGGTGAGCTTCTCTTCGAGCGTCCAGGGTGGGTTGATCACCAACACACCGGCACCGGCCAACTTGCCTTCGGATGCCAAATCCCGAACCCAAAGGTCCGCGCGAAGGATTTTTTCGGGCGCAACACCTTTTTCCGCGATCAACCATTCTGCAAGACCGTTATCAAAGCGGTCGGCGGCCCAGAGGTTTTTCAAGGATCGCCAAATCACAAATGTGCCGGTCGGCCATTTATTAAACGCCGCCATCATCGCTTCTGCCAGATGTGCAAGTTCATCGCGGTCTTCGAACGGGGGATCGATCAGAACCAGACCCCGTTTCTCGATCGGAGGCAGCACACTCTTGAGCGCGCCATAGCCATCCCTTTGCTCCACCTTCACACGATCATCATGCTTATAGCGATCAGCCAGAGTTTTAGAATCCGCCGGGTGGAGTTCGCACAATTGGAGCTTGTCCATCGACCGGGCCAGCCTCAAACTTATCTCCGGCGAACCGGGATAGCGTTTTAACCCCCCATCTTGATTCATGCCGAGCAAGACTTTGAACAGAGGATCCAGAGCGTCAGCGACCGCTTCCGGCATTTCTGTATCCCACAGTCGTTCAATGCCATCACGCCATTCAGGAGATCGGTCTGCTTCGTCCGAGGCCAGATCATAACCGCCAATGCCGGCGTGCGTATCGATCACGCGAAACGGCTTGTCCTTGGAGGTCAGGTGGGTGACGCATTGCGAAAGCACGACATGCTTGAGAATGTCGGCGAAATTTCCAGCGTGGAAGGCGTGTCGGTAATTCATGGCCTGCCTATAACCCAGCCAGGCGTGCTCCGCCATCTTGCGATGCAATTCGAAAATCTCGACCCAGCTTACACTGATTTAATTCAGATCGCGCGTTTGTGCCAGGCACGTTACCGAATAGGTCCATAAAATGCCCCCAATTGCATCAATCGGGGACAATCATGATCAAAACACTGACCGCGGCGGCGGCCGCCATTACACTCTCAACCTTAGCCAGCGCCCAGGACCCTCAGGGCTTCATTCCCCCCGGGCAAGAAGGTTTTGCCGAAAGCTTTCGTGTCTCACCCGCCATCCGAGCCGGGAACTTCGTCTTCATCTCCGGTGTTGTCGGTGCCATTCCCCTCGACCGGGAGCGCACCCCAGAAGCTTATGAGGCCGCGATCAGGTCCGCCTTTGAGGATGTCGAGACGACCTTGAACGCATCTGGCACCGGATGGGAAGACGTGGTCGAGATGACCACTTTCCACGTCGACCTTCGAGACCATCAAACAATATTTCGTCGGGTTCGGGAAGAATTTATCGTGTCCGAACCCTATCCGGCCTGGACCGGGATCGGCGTAGAAAGCCTATGGGGGCCGGCACTATTTGTTGAGATCCGTGTCAAAGCCTATCTCGGAAGCGACTAACCGACCTGGCCTGCCACCCAGAGCCCCAACACTGCGGCGATCAGCAAGAATAGAGTCGTCAGCACAACAACAGCCATATGCTTGGCACCAAGCCCCGCTAGCGTTTTTAGTGACGTTTTCACACCCAGTGCCGCAATCGCCGTAATCAACATCCAGCGCGATGTAATCCCGGCGGCCTCAGTAATCATCGGTGGTATCAGCCCGAAACTGTTAATCGCCATAATAATGGCAAACGCCACGGCGAACATCGGCAGGCTTGCCGCCTTGCCCTCACCCTTGGGCGCGAAAACGACAAAGGCCAGCACCACGAGCGGCAACATCGCCACCCGCAATAGCTTGACGAAAACAGCCACATCACCCGCCTCATCGGAAACGGCATAGCCTGCACCCACCACCTGAGCCACATCGTGGATAGTGGCCCCGATGAGAAATCCAACCTGTGTATCGTCGACCTGCAACATTGAGAACAGGATCGGATAACCAATCATTGCAATCGTTGAGAGCGCTGTGACAGCCACGACTGCAAACAACGTATCGCGCTCACCACGGTCATCCTTCGGCAAAACAGCAGCTATCGCCAACGCAGCCGAGGCGCCACAAATTGCCACCGCGCCACCGATCAATAACCCAAATTGGGTGCGTCGCCCAAAAGCTCGCGCCAGAACCACCCCGATACCGATCGTCAGAACGATCAGGATCGGTGTCATGATCAGCGGCAATGGGCCCAATGACATCAATTGGTCTACGCTCACACGCGCGCCCAGCAAAGCCACACCCCAGCGCAAGATCGTTTTTGAGCAAAACTCTATGCCCGGCTGGCAGGCCTTATCTTCCATCAAAAAATGAAACGCCATGCCCAATAGCAAGGCAAACAGCATGACCGGGGCACCGTAATGGTCGGACAGAAATCCAGCGGCAAGCGCCAGAACGACACAGACTATAGTGCCCTGCCAGCGCAATTGCGCCCACGATTTGACCGCACTCAATCGTTCCAAATCAATTCCCTGCCACTATCCCCGGGGACGCCCCACGGGCAGACATAGCCTGTTCTGAACGATTGCACACCTAAGGATCGTGACCTCGAGCAGACGTGACAGATCCATAACTTCCCCAAATCGTGTCCGCACACTAGGTTGACGCGTTAAACTGCCGGGGAGGCCTACATGATACGATTATTTAGCGCAGCACTAGGTGCCGCAATATTATCCGTTTCCGCTTTCGCCCAGGAAGCAGATACCAGCTCCGATGCGCCGCGAATCTATGAAAGCCGTGGTCAGGTTACCGTAAACGACTCGCGGATCCGCTATTCGGTCACGGCTGGCGAGACATTCTTGCGGGATGACGATGGCGAGCCAACGGCCTCGATATTCTCAACCGCCTATATTGCCGAAGGATCCGATGATCCGCGCACGAGACCGATTGCCTTTGTCTTCAACGGTGGCCCCGGCTCCGCCAGTCTCTGGTTACATATGGGCGTTTTTGGACCCCAAAGACTCGCCCTGCCCAATGCTGTGGATGACGGTGCGGCACCATATTCGATGGTGGAAAATGTCTACTCGATCCTGGACGTGGCTGATCTCGTCTTCGTTGATCCAGTTGGCACAGGCTGGAGTCGACCGTTGGGCGATCACGAGGGCTCCGAATTCTGGGGGGTCAATGAAGATGCTGAAAGTCTTGCGGCCTTCATTCGTCTTTGGCTGAGTGAAAACCAGCGCTGGAATTCACCTAAATACCTGCTCGGAGAGAGTTACGGCACCACTCGTATTGGTGCTCTTCTAAATCAGTTGGAGGGTGGCTACACCGACGTTTCCATCAACGGCATTGCCTTGATCTCCACCGTGCTGGACTTTCGTTATGATGACACATCGCCTGGCAATGATATCGGCTATGTCGGTTTGATGCCCGGCTATGCAGCGACAGCATGGTATCACAACAAAGTCGACCAATCCGCTTGGAATGGTGATCTAGAAGCCTTCCTCGCGGATGCCCGTACATTCGCCGTTGAGGAATACATGCCCGCTTTGTTGCACGGCGTGTCGCTCGATGAAGAGCGCCAGGCGTATATTGTTTCGGAACTCGCCCGCTTTACCGGCCTGTCCGAGCAATTTCTTGATCGCGCCAATATGCGGGTCAACTTGCAGCGTTTCCAACGTGAATTACGTCGCGATGAAGGCCTGTCTGTTGGTCGACTGGACAGCCGCTTCACCGGAGTCGAAATTGACGGTGTTGGCGAGCGCCCTGAAACTGACCCAAGTTTTTACGGTATCGATGGCAGCTTCACCGCGACCATGCTTGACTATTTCACCCGGACTCTCGGCGTTGAGATCAGCGAGTATTATTCCACGATTGGCGGCGTCCGTGGCTGGAATTGGGATGTCGGCTCATCAGGCGGCAATAACTACATCAATGTCGCCCCATGGATTTCCCGCGCCATGCGCCAAAACGGCGATTTGAAAGTTCTGGTGGCACAGGGTTATTACGATTTGGCGACCCCGTTTTTCGCCGCTGAGCTCATGTTCAACCAGCCCGGATTTGACCAGGACCGCGTTCGGTTCGAATATTATGAATCCGGCCATATGATGTATATTCACGAGCCATCATTGGTAGAATTTACCGAGCATGTGCGTGAATTGATCACTGAAGATTGATGCGAATAGAGGCACGGCCCAGAGGGGGCGTGCCTCTATTTAATTTGCGCTAGACCAGATCGGTCAACTTGCGAGTCGATCGGTCTTCTTGATGTCCTCACGAACGCCATCAACCATCGCCACCAATTCGGCCCAAACATCATCGGCCACAGCGTCCTGCGCGTTCTGGCGTTCAGCGTTGAGCGCCAAAGTTGCTAGTTCTGCTGCACCCAATTCCGTGGCAACATCTTTGAGCGCCGTCAAAATCACGTCATGGTTTTCCGCGTTTCGGACGTTCTCAGTGATGTTTTTCATACTCTTCGCAAGTTTATTCAACGACGCACCGCTCGTCCGAAGGACGTCATTGTAGCGTGCTTTGCCCAGGCGAGCGCGGAGCTGTTCGAAATCGATCGAACACTTCCGGTTATCTGCAGAATTTTGGCCGTTCGCATCATGCAGAGCTTTTGAAAAAAGCTTGTCGACCTTCATTCCGAACAAGTGCGAAATCGTATTACTGAGAGCGTTTTCATCAAGCGGCTTGATCAAAACTCCATCCATACCGGACTCAATCAGCCTGTTCTTGCATTCAAGTGTCGCATCGGCAGTCAGTCCGATGACCTTTACCAAATTCGAATTTTCATCTCCAGATGTTCGAATGCGTCGGACAGCCGTATCCCCGTTCATTTCGGGCATGTGGTAATCCATCAAAACAAGATCGAATGACCCCGCCATAACAGCCTCGACCGCCAATTTGCCATTACTCACAGTCTCAACTTTATGGCCCATATTCTCGACAAACGATTTGGCGATTTGGATATTGATAGCCTGGTCGTCGGCAATCAATATTTGAAGTTCCCGGTCATGCTTGGTGGGGTTTTCGGTATATCCACTCGCCGGATGCACCTCATCCGCAGACTTGGAACTCAGAGGCAAGACTAGGGTTGAGCTAAACTTCGACCCGACCCCTTCCTCGCTGGTCAGCGTAACAGTGCCACCCATCAATTCAGACAATTTGCTAACAATCGACAAGCCCAGCCCCGTACCACCGAACCTTCGGCTCGTACCAGCATCCGCTTGGGTAAATGCCTCGAAAATACTGACTTGTCGGTCCGTCGGAATACCGATTCCGGTATCCTGAACCGCAACCTTCAACCGGACTTTCTTGGCCGCCCCACGTTGGGACGGAATATTATCGGCACTGACAGTGAGCTTAACCCGACCCGCTTGGGTAAACTTGATCGCATTGCTCACCAAATTCCAGATTATCTGACGGATCCGCCCCTGATCCGCCGTTAATACCAAATCCGAATCCACATCGTAGATGACGTCAAAATCGAGATTTTTTTCGCCAGCCAATGCGGCAAACGTGCTCTCTAGATCCCCAAAGGCATTCGCCGGACAGAAGTCCACCGGATCCAGTTCGATCATGCCTTTTTCGATCTTCGAAAAGTCGAGAATATCATTGAGCAAATTGGTCATCGACTTGCTCGATGTGATGATCGATTCGAGCTTGACCATCTGGTCTTCGGACATCTCCGTTCGGCGGAGCATTTGCGCGATCCCCAAGATACCATTCATTGGGGTCCTGATTTCATGGCTCACCGTCGCAAGAAATTCAGACTTAGCCTCATTGGCCAATTCTGCTTCACTTTTTGCGACTTCCAAATCCGCCTGACGCGACTTCAGATCGATCGTTAGCGCTTGAGATTTTTCAAGAACCATTTCTGTACGTCGAGTTTCGTAAAAGCTGTTGAATATGAGACCGAGTGTCCCGACGAGCTTCTCCGACAACATGATCTGGCGCTCAGAGGGTTTTGATGACGAAACAAACTCCAAGATGGCGAGGGTTTGTCCTTCAAACACAACCGGTATGATCGTTACGGCCTTGGCGACCGTAATAACCACGGCGGATGTAATGACCAATTGAGTCGATTTGTTATGTCCGAGATGAACAACCGTTCCATCGAGCGCAGCCTGTCCTAAACGACCAACACCAGGCTTAATAACACGGGCGCGATCAAAATCGGCCTGCAGGGCAAAACCAGCGGAAAATTCCCAGTGAATGCCGTCTTCACGATCGCTCGCCTGGCCGGTCGGATCGTCTTTGCGTCCGCCAATCCCGATTGAATTTGCATCCAGCAAATAGCCCGCGGCCACCTCAGCCTCGAGCAAATCGGAAATGGTATTCACTGCAGCTTGAGTCAGATCCTCCAACCCGGTTTGGTCGAGCAAGGCGCGGGTCGTTGTTTCAGTTGCAGATTGAATCCAATCAGAATCGCTAAGATCTTGTGTCCGCTCTTGCATCTGCAATTTTTGCGTATGCACCCGATTCATGGCTCTCATCAGTAAGAGTGCGAACCCGATGATCATGAGAGTCCCAAGGAAGTTCACGAAAAGCGCCGTACTGTTTTGTTCCTCCTGAGCGATCAAACTCTCCTCAAGCTGGCGATTCTCGACCGCGATGAATTGCGTCAATCGGAGACGAATCGAATCCATGACGTCTTTACCGGTTTCACGATTGATCAGTTCGACAACGTCATCCATTGTTGCGCCGCTGCCTTCAACAACAGATCTGCGCACCTCAATTTCATACTGGCCGGCCACTGAGAACCAATGTTCCAGCGAACTTTCGATATCCCGCAAAAGAGCCACTTGTTCCGGATTACTCGAAACTTGCTCTTTTATATCAAAAACTGGTCTCGAAGTGCAGCTCGAGCGTTATTGTAGGGTTCCAAAAACAAATCACGACCTGTCAGCAAATAGCCGCGCTGCCCGGTCTCGAGGTCGATAATGCGGCGCTCAATATGATGCGCTTCGGCGATAACTTCATGTGTATGCTCGACCCACAATGCTGTCGATATAGCTTGTTTCAGCCCGAAATAGTTAAACGCCCCGAATCCAAGGATAAGTGCACTCGCGATCAAGGCAAAAATCGGCATCGACCAACGACTCGATTTTTCTGCGTTGGCGCCGCGGCTCAAAAGCTCGGAATTCTTCGACATGAGGCAATCCTTGGAACTCGTCCGGCACATTCAACCGTACACCTGCTCATCATACTCCGGCGGGTCTTAAAATCGGGTGTAGCAAGCTAAGTCGAGTTTTGGGGATCATCATTGCGCGTCGCGCGTTGCGTCGAAGACGGCGGCAATACCGCACATAATCAAATACATGCCGATAGATGACGCGCCTACAGCCACCATATCTGGAGGCGGCGCGACTGTCATGCCCACACCATAGAGTGCAATTAACAAACCTCCGCCGACAAATGGCCAAACCTTGCCCAGAGTCGATTTGGGCGTTGTGGAGGTTACATAGAGGGTCATTCCGATCAGAATGAAGGCCAGTTCAAGCCCGATCGCCAGCGGTGCATTGTTCCAGATACCAAACCCCAACTTGATCTCCGAACCCGGGAATAGCGCCAAGTCCGGAACATGAACCAACAAATCGATCAGCCAGTGTGAAAACACGGCTGCGCCCACAACTAGCCCGCCTGTTCGCTTGTCAGAACGGGCGATAAGCGACCACACATAACCGGCCACAATAGCCCAGATCGCCGCCATCAAAAGGCTATGTGTCCACGGCATATCATAGAGGTCAAAATCGTTGGATGCGGTAAATCCGTCGATAATCCGTACATGCTCCACACCGGTCGCGATAAACACGCCCCAACCAATATCGACCAGCTGGACCGCGGCAAAAAGCACCCAAAGGGGGACAGTCTTCGCGATAGTCTTGCCGACAAACGCCGGTGCGTAATGACCAATAAACATGACCTCTCCCCGAATTGCGTCGCTTGGTTAGGCCCCGACTGTCTCATCCTCAAAGCTCACAAGCGACTGTACCGGAACCCCCAGAGCCTCAATGCGTTTCGCACCCCCTAAATAGGGCAGATCAATAATAAAGGCCGCACCAACCACCGTCGCACCCGCACGCTGAAGCAGACGGATAGAGGCCTCGGCTGTCCCCCCGGTGGCGACCAAATCGTCAACCAGCAAGACGCGATCCCCCTCGCGCACGGCATCCACATGGATCTCGATCGCCGCGTCGCCATATTCCAGTGTGTATTTTTCGGTCAGCGTCTTGGCAGGAAGCTTTCCTTGCTTGCGAATAGCGGTGAAGCCAACGGAGAGTTGGTGGGCCACAGCGCCCCCCATAATGAAGCCACGCGCCTCTGTGCCAGCGACAGTATCGAGTTTGGCTCCAGCCCAGGGCTGCACCATTTGGTCAACCGCCATGCGAAGCGATCGCGCATCGCTGATCAGCGTCGTCACATCGCGGAAAATGATACCCGGCTTGGGGTAATCCCTGATCGTGCGAATGGAAGATTTGAGATCCATTGAGGTCTTTCCCGGCTATGAATCGAAGGAATAACGAAAGGTTTCCCGGGCGGCATCGGCCTTCCAGGCGAGGAAGTCTGAGTCGGCAAGCAAAGTATCACAATAGTTCTGCGCGGCTGGGTGCAATTGTATATCATAGCTGTGAAAGCGTGCTGCCACTGGTGTGAAGAACGCATCCGCAATGCTCCATCGACCAAACAAATAAGGCCCGTCTCCGCATTGCACCTGTTGCCACATCGCCTGCATCGTCGCGATATCATTGCGAGTCGCATCATCCAACTTGATCGCCTCGGGCTCACGACACAAATCCATGGGACACGTGTTTCTCAGAGCAAAGAAACTGGCATGCATATAAGCCACGGCTGAACGCGCCCGGGCCCGTGCAGTCTCGTCTGCAGGCCAGACTTCGGGCACCTGCTCGGCCACCCACTCGCATATGGCCAGGGAATCCCAGATCTGCGCCTTTTGTGTGTGCAGGGCCGGCACCGTACCGCCGACCGAGACATCATTGATCTGCGTCCGGGTCATCTCTGTATCCAAGGGGATCATGATTTCCTCAAACGCTAGGCCAGCCTTTCGAAGCACCAGCCACGGTCGCAGCGACCAGCTGGAATATCGCTTATTTCCGATATGGAGCAGCAAGGGTTTCACGTCAGTTATTCCTCAATTCCGCGGCGCGCGCCCGCGTCAAGACGATTCGGCAATCCAGCACAAGCTCAGCACCGGCCTCATCGGCGACCATCATGAGCGATGAGCGCCGCACACATTCCGCATCGCGATAAATCGCCCAAGCGATCTGGGCGTCATCAAACGCTTGTTCAGCACTCAAAAGGCCGCCGGTCGTCACATCAACATCAATGGCATCATCGCGCGCCGATTGCTGGGCCACCACAAGCGATTCGGTAGCTTCATCCAACAAATTATCCATGCAATTCCTGCGCGCCCGAGGGGCCGTAAGGTGGATCGCGCACTCACGTGTTGGCCTGACCTCCGCCATTCCAATTTGCGGCGTTGCAGATTCCTGCAAAACCCCCGACGAAAGAAGGCCGATTACAACTGCCAGCATACCACGTAACTCCCTGACGGCCGGCAAGATTACCAGCTTGAGTATTTATGGACGAGGCCGGGGCCGGTTGGAAGGATTATCGCGGGGTTTTCACATCGACCATCGTGGTCAGGGCATCCAGGAATTCGTCCGATATTCGCCGTGCGACACTGTAGCTGCGAAAATCTTCATCCAGCATGATGATTTGACCCACGTGAAGGGCAACAACATGTGGCGTCCCGTCGATCATTGTCACCAATGGTGAACCGGATATCCCAGGCCGAGAGTCGCAATCATGGAAAATCAGCGTCGGATTATCCATCTCTGTCGGAGCCCCGGTCACATCGCAGGGCGCGTAGGCAAGCCCACGCGAAAGCAACGACAATTGACCGTCTTCCTGACCGGAATACGCGGCAGCGCGAACCCTCGGCGTGCCCTCCGGCAATCGCGTTTCCGTGCGCAAAACAGCCCAATCATTCATGAAATCGGTGTCGAATTGCGGCCCGGCAAAGGAATGAATCATCGCATTGATCTGCCCCAATTCCGGTCCAAAACTCCGTAGAAAACAATTGCGGCTGCCATCATCATCAACAACGGCGTGCCGAGCTGTCAGCAGAATATCAAAAGGCAGATCCAGTTCGGGCAAATCAAGCACCACAGCCCGGCTGAGATAATAACCGCCATCCGCAGCATTGGCGCACATCAATTGCACGACGCCGCCACTGGATGCCGAATAAGTGGCTTCATCCAACGGTGAAAAGTGGACCGCCTCGCCAGCGTGTGCATTGCTGGAGAGCATCATAAGTGCGAACAGGCCGGTCAATTGCGTCTTGAACATGCCCGGAGCTTGTGACGCCAATGACATCTTGTCCAGTCACGTCACCAAATGGTCACAATCGGACTAGGCCGGCCTCAACGCACGACCCGCGATAACATCGAGCCGTTCTGTCATGGCCGCGTCCCGGGCCATTGGTGGCGTGATCAGCGCTGTATCGAGAACGGTTTCAATGCCGGCCGGGCCGGGCCGCCTGACCTCTCCGGCCAATCGTCGGGTCAGCCTCTCTATCATCGCCTGCGCGACACCGGTATTGGATCGCATGACCTCAAGCACGGACACCACATCAACATCGGCCTCGCCATCGCGCCAACAATCATAATCCGTCACCATTGCCATCGAGGCGTAGGGCAGCTCAGCCTCGCGGGCCAGACGTGCCTCGGGCATGTTGGTCATGCCGATCACATCCATTCCCCACTGGCGATACAACTCACTCTCAGCGCGGGTGGAAAATTGCGGCCCTTCCATCGCCAGATAGGTACCGCCGCGAGCCACCGGCGCGCCAGCGGCCTCTGCCGCATCCGCCGCAAGCGCCGAAAGCCGGCCGCAAACCGGTTCAGCCAGCGAAACATGCGCCACGCATCCCGGGCCAAAAAAACTACGATCTCGCCCTTCAGTCCGATCGACATACTGATCCACTGCCACGAAATGCCCGGGTGCCAATCCCTCTCGCAGGGATCCGCAGGCCGATATTGACAGAATATCCGTACAGCCCGCCATCTTCAGAGCCGCGATATTGGCACGATAGGGAATATCGGAGGGTGGCAGGGCATGTCCCGGTCCGTGACGGGGCAGGAAGACCAGCTTAATCCCATTTAGCTCACCGATTACTAGATCAGCGGAAGGACGCCCCCAGGGCGTTTCCACGACCTCTGAGCGGACATCGACAAGCCCATCCAGAGCGTAGAGGCCGGAACCACCGATAATGCCGAGAACCCATTGTGTCATATCTGTGCTTTCTTCTTTCGGCGCGGTCTACGGCCCGTCAACAAAAACGGGCTGCGGATCAAGATCCGCAGCCCGTTTCAATTTCAGTCTGTCTGTTCCGACAAACGCAAAGCTTAGTGCTCTACATTTTCCCAAATCTGGCGGTACGCCAGATAAACCAGGACGGAGAACAACAATAAGAAGAGCAAGACCATAACGCCCAGCTGCTTGCGGGCTTCCATATGTGGATCGCCGGCCCAGGCCAGGAATGTCACAATATCGTCCGCCATTTGCTCCGGTGTCGCCGCTGTACCATCAGCATACTCCACGCGGTCTTCAAACAATTGAGGGGCCATCGCGACAATATTGCCCGGATAGGCTTCATTGTAATACTGGCCAGGACCAACGGTGACACCTTCCGGCGCATGATCGGTATACCCCAGCAGGAAGGCGCGAATGTAATCTGCACCACCGCTACGGGCTTTGACGATCAGGGACAAATCCGGTGGCAAGGCACCGAGTGTTCCACGCGCCTGATACGCATTCTCGAAAATCCACGGAAAGCGGTCAGAAACACGTGGTGTGCGCTCAATGGCCTCACCCGTATCCGTATCCACATCCCGAGCCTGATAAGCCCAGTTTGCCGCAACCTGCATGACAACCGGATTATCATTCGGATTTGCGAATTCTTCACTCGCAAACGGGCCACCAGCCTCTCCCAGGTTACGGAAGCTGAGCTGGTTTAGAGAATGGCAGCTGGCGCAGATTTCCTGATAGATCTGGAAACCGCGCTGAACGGAATTGCGCTCATTGTTATCACCGTCAATGAAAGTCCCGAACGGACCATTAAAGATCCAGTCGTGCTTTTCGACCTCATGGCCATTGCTCTCAGCGGCAATCGCCGCGCCTGACAAACCGAGTGCTGCAAGGGCAGCGGTGAAAATGCGTGTGATTTTCATGATATCGCTCCCCTAGGCCTTGCTCGTACCGAGGACAGATTCCTCGATACTCGCCGGGCGTGGTTTCGGTTTTTCGACAATGCCAAGAATTGGCAGGATCAACAGGAAATAGGCGAAATAGTAGAAGGTCAGGAACTGAGCCAACCACAGAAATTTGATGCCGCCAAAGACAATGTCATCCGGATTGTTGGCACCGCAATAGCCAAGGCCCAGCGCACCAACAACAAAGAAGATAAAGAACCAGCGCGTCAGTGGACGGAAGCGCATGGAACGAACCTTCGATGTGTCCAGCCAAGGCAGGACAAACAGGATCGCAATCGCACCAAACATCGCCAGCACACCACCCAGCTTCGCATCGATCGGGCCGATGTCGAAGGTGATGGCCCGCAAGATCGCGTAGAACGGCAAGTAATACCATTCAGGCACGATATGCGACGGTGTCGATAGCGCATTCGCCTCGATGAAATTGTCTGCGTGGCCCAGCGCGTTCGGCATAAAGAACACGAAGAAACAGAAAATCATCAGATACAGCAAGATCGCGAAGCCATCTTTCACCGTATAATACGGGTGGAAGGGCAGCGTATCTTTCTTGGTCTTCACACTAATACCGACCGGATTGCCATTACCCGGCACGTGTAGCGCCCAGATATGCAGACCCACAACGGCGGCGATGATAAACGGCAGAAGATAGTGCAGAGAGAAGAAGCGGTTCAACGTGGCCTGACCAACCGTAAAGCCACCCCAAAGCCATTCGCGGATTGCTTCGCCAACAAACGGGATTGCGCCCACCAGATTGGTGATCACCATCGCGCCCCAATAGGACATCTGTCCCCAAGGAAGCACGTAACCCATAAAGCCGGTCGCCATCATCAACAGATAGATCACAACACCCAGGATCCACAAAATTTCCCGTGGCGCCTTGTAGGAGCCGTAATACAGGCCCCGGAACATATGAATGTAGACAGCGATGAAGAAGAAGCTCGCACCATTGGCGTGCATTGATTGTAATAGCCAGCCATTGGGCACATCGCGGACGATGCGCTGGATGCTGTTGAAGGCCATGTCCTCATGCGGAATGTAATGCATGGCCAGCGTGATGCCGGTGATGATCTGGATCATCAGGAAGACAGTCAGAATACCACCAAACGCCCACCAGTAATTGAGATTACGGGGCGTCGGGTAGTCGACAAAGCTGTCATAGCCAAGACGGATAATCGGAAGACGATCATCCAGCCAGGTCATCAGACCCGGCTTGGGATTGTATGTCGAAGGTCCGCTCATGATACAGCCCACCCTGATGCCGCAGCTTCTTCACCGGAGATACCAATTTTGACTGTGGTATCGTTCTCGAAGATGTAATCGGGAACCGGCAGATTTTCCGGAGCAGGTCCGCGGCGGATACGCGCCGAAGTGTCATAGTGCGACCCATGACACGGGCAATACCAGCCCTCGTAATCTCCGGTGTTTTCATCGAGCCCCAGCGGGACGCACCCCAAATGGGTGCAATTGCCCTTCACGATGAGATACTCATCGCGAAGCACCCGATTTTCATCCGTGCCGGGCGTGCCGTCCGGGAGGTTCTCATTGCGAGCCTCCGGGTCAGGCAGTTCGCTCAACTCGACAGACCGCGCGGCCGTAATGGCCTCCGCTGTCCGGCGTCGGACAAACAGGGGTGCACCGCGGTGCATCACCGTTATCTCGGAACCAACCTGTACAGCCGAAATATCGACCCGGGTTGAACCAAGTGCCAGCGTATCCGCTGCAGGACTCATCTGATCGATGAATGGCCAAGCCACCAAACCGCCACCAAGTGCGGCCATGCCGCCTGCAGCGATATAGATGAAGTCGCGACGGGACGGTTCTTGTCCGCTTCCGTCTGGCGCGCCGTTAGTTTCCGTCACGAACCGACCTCTCTTCTTTTTGTCTGTGGAGTATCGCGAATGCGACCCCCTGCCCCTGAAACCTTGACGTCAAACCAAATGCGCGGTTTGACGCTGTATTACTAACCGCCTGACGCTGAAATCTGCACGCGACACAACATCGCAGGTTGAGATCGCAGCTACGGCCTGTGCGCGGATTAAAATGCGGCTCGTCTTTTATCAACCCGATATTCCGCAAAACTTTGGTGCGGCCATGCGCGTCGCCTCCTGTTTTGGGGCTGGTCTCGACGTGATCGAACCCTGCGGCTTCCCGCTGTCAGCCAAGGGAATCCGCAAGGCGGCGATGGACTATTCTGCCTCCATTAGCCCTGTCAGGCATGGCTCCTGGGAGCTGTATAAAAATAGTGGAGAAGCTCAAAAAGGTCGTTTGATCTTGTTCACGACGACCGGTGCGAGCGATATTTGGGACTTCAATTTCGCCCCGGATGACCGACTGCTATTTGGTCGAGAAAGTGCGGGCGTTCCCGAAGACATCCACCAATCCGTGCCGCTTCGCGTGCGAATTCCGATTCGCCCGGACACCCGGTCCCTCAATGTAACCGTCTCCGCCGCCATCGCCCTGGCCGAGGCCAGCCGGCAATTGGGTCAGTTATAGCTGAGCAACCCCCGGAGGCCAGTCACCGCATACTCAGAGTCCAGGTAAGCGCTCAAAAACTCTAGCATGGCGAGGCATGCCAGCCGGTACTCCACCTCATCGACCGGCAGGCGACCATCGAGCAGATCCACCCGGTCAGCACCCAGTACGCTGACGGCACTGTCATAGGCTTGGTTTTGAACTGCATCAGCGACCTCTTGGTCGAAATCGATTGCCCCGGACGATGCCGATCGCACCATATCGAGCAAGGGTTCGACTAGATCGTTTTCGTCTGCTCCCAATTCTGCCAGGTCTGGTGCCTGAGGCCCGCCGGCGACGTCGTAAAAATAGAATCCATAGCAGGCGCGCGGATGGTGAATGAGCGTTTCTTCGGTCAATGCCACCATGTTTTCATAAAGGGATACGATCGATTCATCCGAAGCCCTTGGGCCAAATTCTGTGATGATCCACCCGCCAATACGGTCTCCCTCAGCCTCGGAAGCCCGGACACTCTCCGCATATCCGCCGCGCCGATAGGCCGCGGCGATCGACGTTCGCCAGGCCATCGCTTGCTCGGGCGCATATTCTTGCAGGACTTGGAAGATCGGCTCTTGCTGGAGGGTCGCCTCAACCGCTCGGTCAACCTGCGCAGCCAACACATTTCGGATCGGCTTGCCCAGATATGGCTCCAGATAGGGTGGCCCCAGATTGGCACCGGCGACCAGTAGCAAAAGCGCGAGAACACGTGCCATTCCGAAATTGCGGCCATCGGGTTGGACACGAAAAACCCGCCCGATCAACAGACCGATACCTGCCCCCGCCACACCACCGATTGCGGTGAGCGATAAAAACGCCCAGTCCATGCTATTTATCCCCCGACCTGTGCATCAACGTTAGGGCGCAATTAAACGTGCCTGCAAGTCTCTTCAAAGGTTCAACGCACAGTTTCCTCTCCAGTGTTGCCGATCCACCACCAATCGAGCACCACATCTATGTCGCCTCCCTGATTCAACTAAACGACATCCCCGGTCCGCGCGCAGTTGTCCTATTGCCCTGCCCACGACGCGCGTTATTCATGATCCAATCAATTGGAGCGCCACATGACGACAGACACCCTCACCTCGGCTGATATAGCCAGCCAACGCGTCACAGCCAGCACCTGGTTCAGTGAGTTGCGCGATCGCATTTGTGCGGAATTTGAGCGTCTGGAAGACGAGGCTCCGACCGAGCTTTACACCGGTGACGCCGGGAGATTCCAACGTGAATCCTGGACTCGCGGCGACGGCACAACAGATCAGGGCGGCGGCATCACGTCGATCATGCGAGGGCGACTGTTTGAAAAAGTCGGTGTTCACGTCTCGACGGTACACGGTGAATTTTCCGAGAAGTTCCGCGCCCAGATTCCTGGTGCCGAAAAAGATCCGCGTTTCTGGGCCTCCGGCATCTCCCTGATTGCCCACATGTGGAATCCGAACATCCCGGCTGTGCACATGAATACCCGCTTCATCAACACCACAAAATGGTGGTTTGGGGGCGGCATGGACCTGACACCGGTGCTCGACCAGGCCCGTACCCAGGATCATCCCGACACAATAGACTTCCATGCGGCCTGCAAGACTGTTTGCGACAAGCATGGCAATGAATACGACCGCTTCAAGGAATGGGCCGACACTTATTTCTACCTGCCCCACCGCGATGAACCCCGCGGCATTGGCGGTATTTTTTACGATCGCTTCAATACCGGCGATTGGGATGCCGATTTCAAATTCACCCAGGATGTCGGGCTCGCCTTCTTCGACATCTATCCCCAGCTGGTCCGCCGCCAGATGGGCGTCGCCTGGACTGACGATCAGCGCGAGGAACAACTGATCCGCCGCGGCCGCTATGCCGAATTCAACTTGCTGCATGACCGCGGCACCAAATTCGGTCTGGAGACTGGCGGCAATGTAAAATCAATCCTGTCCAGCATGCCGCCGATGGCGAAGTGGCCATGAGTGGTGTGAAGCCGAACTCATATTCAAACGATTGAGGCCAGCATTCCATCAATGAATCAAAAAAGCCCCGGCGTGCGCCAGGGCTCTTTGAACCACAACAATGATGACGCAATTGGCATCAATCCACTTCGCCTGTTTTACAGAAACAGTCGCACCAAAACACACGCTTACAAGATAGTCAGAAATGGTAATACAATAGCCGGCCAGAACGACCAGGCGCGTTCGGTGCAGTCGTTCTGGGTAGGCTCTCTGAGCCGTAACTCAACGCGCCCGATCGACTGCAACAAGTAAGCTCTTGTCTCTGACTATTGCTTCAAACGGTCCAGTAGAGCTTGCTTGGTCGGCTCGAAACGTTCGGCAATCCAGAACGCCTTCAGTTCATCCATCGCATCGCCCAGCATCGGGCCCGGCTCATAGCCGCGCAGGATCAAATCTCCACCCTTGATTGGGAAATCCGGCTCTTTCCATTCCTGGGCAAACTTCGCCAGCAACGTCCAGTCTCTCGGTGGGGGCGCTATTTCGCCCGCCGCGGCCAATCGTGCCTGATCTTCAAAAGCGCGGGCTCCCAGCGCCATGATCGCGCGCTCAGCAGCAGCCATATCGGAAAACGCACCCAGAACATCTTCCGTAACCGACGGGTCTACTGCCCCATCAAGACGCTTTGCTTCAGCTTTCGACATTTTCATTTTTGCTGCCATATCCCTGATCCTCTTTTGACCAACTCCGGCGAGGGCGACAAATCGCAACAGCGAATCGGGCCTCTGACGGGTAATTATATCCTGGACAACAATACCACCTAGGATTCTTAAGGATCCGTTCACATCAATCAGATTTTTAAGAATTCCTGTGTCGGACATGACACGCAAAACAGCGCGTGGGTCCGGCGCAGCAAGTATCTTTTTCAGCTCACTCCACACCCGCTCGATCGACAGTTTCTTTAAGCCTGCTTGAAGATCAACAGCCGCTGCAAGCCCGACCGCATCCAGGTCACCGTGCCCGTACCAGGCCTCGAAGCGGAAGAGGCGCAATGTGCGCAAATAATCTTCGCGGATACGTTGTTCCGCTGAACCAACAAAAACGAATCGTCGCTTCGCCACATCTGCCAGCCCCCCGGTCGGGTCAAAAATTTCGCCATTCAGATCGGCGTAGAGCGCATTGAGGCGAAAATCGCGACGTTGAGCGTCCGCCGTCCAATCGTCGGTAAAACTGACAACAGCCCGCCGCCCGTCTGTTTCCACGTCCTGCCGCAGACTGGTCACTTCGTGTTCCACCCCATCCGCGATGATCGTGACCGTCCCATGCTCAATCCCGGTCGGGATTACCCGCAGTCCCGCATCCTCCGCGGCGGCCATCACATCGGCCGGCCGTAATTGTGTGGCGATATCGATATCCGCGACCGGTTCTCCAAGCAGCGCACTTCGCACGCACCCGCCGACAAACCGTGACTGCCCCGCCTGTGCCGCATCGAGCGCCGCCATAACACTCAGCGTGCCCTTTGCGCGCATCCAGTCATGCTCTCGCGGATCAAGGCTCAACGGGTTCATTGCCGGCCGCCGTCATCCTCGGTCAAAGCATCGTCTGCATTGCTATCCGGGTCCTCGGAATTGGGGGTTTCAGGTTCAGCGACTTCAAACCGCCCGGGAACCACCTGCCCGTCTTCAATCCGAGGTGGAATATACACACCGTCTCCCGTCGATGAGTCATCCAACATGACCAAGACCGTCAGCATAAGCATAGCCGCGACGAGGCCGGCGGCTGCCACCTGGACGATCGGAAAGGCCGGCTGGTCATTGTCAGCCTGATCCGCAGACCAACGAGTATTTCGCCAGAAAAGATACATCAGGAATGGGAAGGCAAACGCCGCCAGTTCCAAGAGAGTCATTCGCAGCATGATTTATCCATAAAGCCTGTCATACAAAGACTTGAGCATGCCCGCAGTCGCACCCCAAATGAATCGGTCTTCCCACGGCATCGCGTAGTAATACCGCCGTTTGCCATTCCACACACGTGATTGTCGCTGATGATTGGCCGGATTCATCAAAAAATCGAAGGGCGTATCGAAGATTTCCGCCACTTCACTGATTTGCGGCGTGATTGCGTAGCCAGGATTAAGCACACCCACATAGGGCGTCACGCGAAAGCCCGTTACGGTTTCATAGGCATCAAAACGACCAATCGGTTCGACATATTTTCGGGCTATACCGGTTTCTTCCTCGGTTTCGCGCAGCGCGGCCTGCAAGGAGGTTTCGCCCTCTCCGTCAACGCGCCCACCGGGAAACGCAATCTGACCAGCGTGATTATTGAGATGTTCGGCCCTTAAGGTCAGCAACACTTTCGGCGCGCCATCGTGCAGGATCAGCGGCACGAGAACTGCGGCTGATCGCAATGCTCTACCGCTCGGCGACGCCTTTCCGTTCAGGTCACCATCACCCCGACGCGGCGGTTGATCCTCGCCGCCCAGAGGGTCCAGGCGCGCGCGCATCAACTCGACCAGATCGCATTGCGGCCTCAATTCTTGGGCTCCAGCGCGAAAAACACACCATCACTCCACACACCCATCACGCCATCCTTGTCCACAGCCAATTCAGCCAGTTCGTAAAATACCGGCCGCGACATCAGCGCATCCAGCCGATCGCGAATACGTACCAGAGGCGTCGGCTCATCCGATCCGTCCTCGTAATTCACTGAGATAGGCATTTTTTCGCCCGCTTCCACCACATCACCGAAATTTGTTGTAAATATCAGTGACTGGTTTTCATCGGCTCCGACAGCGTCGACTCGCACGGCTATAAAGGGTGCGACCTCCACTTCGATGGCGATCTTTTCCACCGGCGTCACCAGATAATGAACGCCGTCGTCATCTTTTCGCAAGATTGTAGAAAACAAGCGTGTCAGAGGTTGTCGCGTTATGCGCGCGCCTTCATGCCACCAAGATCCGTCACGTTTGATGACGAGGTCCATTGCCCCGCAATATGCTGGCTCCCAAAGGTGGACTGGCGGCAAAGATTTGCCCGCTTCCCGCGCAGTTTTTACAAGAGACTGCAGTGAATTCGTATTTTCGGTCTGTCTAGCCATGGACACCTTTTATGCGCAACGCCATGCTCGTGACAACGAACGGGCCTATAGAAGATCTGTATCGCAAGGAAAGCAGAATTATGACCAACACAATTGAAGCGGGTGCAGACCTGATCGCCGAAGCAGATGCGGCCACAGCACGCCTAAAAGAAGTCCGCGCCTCCATCGGTCGCGTCATTTACGGTCTGGAGGACGAGATCGAGCTGTGCTTGGCTGCTATCTTGTCTGGCGGCCACGCTTTGTTGGTTGGCGCGCCCGGCCTTGCCAAGACACGCCTTGTTGAAACGATAGCGGTGGCGACCGGCCTCGACACCAAACGTATCCAGTTCACACCGGATTTAATGCCGGCGGATATCCTTGGCTCCGAAATCCTAGAAGAGGCTGATGACGGCAAGCGTCGCTTCCGCTTTATGCCTGGTCCAATTTTCTGTCGCCTGCTGATGGCCGACGAGATCAACCGTGCCAGCCCGCGCACCCAGGCTGCTTTGCTTCAGGCGATGCAGGAAGGTCATGTCACCATTGCTGGCGAACGCCATGATCTGCCTCAGCCTTTCCACGTGCTGGCGACCCAGAACCCGATCGAGCAGGAAGGCACCTACCCTCTGCCCGAAGCCCAGCTCGACCGCTTCCTGCTCCGTGTCGACATTCCTTACCCGGACCGCGCCGCCGAAAAAGCCATCCTGATGGCCACGACTGGTGCCGTCGATGCTGACTCCATCAAGGTCCTGGACGCCAACGAAATTCTCAATCTGCAGGCCCTGGTCCGCAAACTGCCGGTTGGCGAGAAAGTGCTCGACGCCATCCTCGACCTGCTGCGTCTGGCCCGTCCGGACGAGTCGGATATCGATGCCGTGCGCACTGGCGTGTCCTGGGGCCCCGGCCCTCGCGCCGGTCAGGCCCTGATGCTCGCCTGTCGCGCCCGTGCCTTGCTTCAAGGTCGCCTCGCCCCGTCCACCGAGGATGTGGCTGCTCTGGCAGAGCCCGTCCTTAAGCACCGTATGGCCCTGTCCTTTGCCGCCCGCGCTGACGGCCACACGCTTGAAGGCCTGATCAAAACGCTCGCCGATCGGGCCGCCTGACACCATGGCACCGCGCGACAAACGTCATCAGGAAGCCCGCGCCGTCTCGCTTCGCCATGAGGGCGAACAGGCGGCTGCCTCCCTGCCAGCCCTGCTGGCAGAAGCCGAGCGCATTGCCGCGACGGTGGCCCAGGGTGTCCATGGACGTCGTCGCTCCGGTGTCGGTGAAACCTTCTGGCAGTATCGCCACCATCGCCCCGAAGACGGGCGCGCCGCCATTGACTGGCGTCAATCTGCCCGCAGCGATCAGCTATTTGTCCGTCAGAATGAGTGGGAAGCCGCCAACACCGTCTGGCTCTGGCGCGATGGTACGCCGTCGATGCAATTCAATTCAGCACCGCGCGAACATCCCAGCAAGCTGGACCGTGCCTCCGTTTGCCAGATTGCCCTAGCCGCCTTGCTGACCCAGGGCGGTGAACGCGTCTCCGTGCTCGGCGAATCGGCGATCTCTCGCACCGGAGCCCTCGGTCTTGAACGCGTCTCCCGTCGGCTGGCACTTGGTCCTGGCGAGCATGCCAGCGTGGAAGCCCCGGAAATTAGCCGCTTCGGCCGCATTGTTTTGGCGAGTGATTTTCTCGACCCGCCCGAAACCTGGGCGGCACGCTTGTCACGATTTGCCGCGATCGAAGCCCAGGGTGTCCTGCTCCGCATTGTCGATCCGGCCGAGGAAGACTTCCCGTATTCTGGTCGCACCCGTTTTGAACACCCCGGCAGCCATGACAGCTTGCTGTTTGGTCGTGCCGAAGAAGCCCGCTCCACCTACCGGGAACGCTGGGCCAAACACAATGACACACTTACCAATCTGGCCCGCCAATATGGCTGGACGATGGTGACACACCGCACAGACCGCACCGCGACCAGCGCCGTATTGGCCCTCTATCGCGCGCTGGCCAAGGACGTCTAAATCATGTTTGCCCTCGGCCCACTCTCCTTCGCCGCACCCATGGCCTTGCTCGGTCTTTTAAGTCTGCCAGCTCTATGGCTGCTTCTCCGCGCCACACCGCCAGCCCCCAAACGGGCAATTTTTCCGCCGCTGCGTCTGCTCGCTGGCGCGCCCGACGATGCCGAGACCCCACACCACGCGCCGTGGTGGCTAATCGTATTCCGGCTGTTGCTCGCCGCGCTAATCATCATCGCCCTTGCCCGACCCGTCTGGACTCCGCCTGCCGTCGAAATCGATACCCAACCCGCCCTGATCGTTATGGATAATGGCTGGGCCTCTGCGCCGGCCTGGGACGCGATGAGCCGCGAGGCCAATCGTTTGATCGACCAGGCCGAACGTGACGGTCGCCAGACCGCAATCGCCTTTACCGCTCCGACCGGCGAAATCGCCAGCCCGGTCAGACTGGCCAGCGCGGACATGACTCGACAGCTCCTGCAGTCAGTCTCACCCCTGGCCTGGCCTGCCAATCGTGGAGAAACAGCGGGCCGCATCGAGACTGCCCGCGAGGACGGCGCATTGGCCGATAACCTGTCCATAACCTGGCTTACGAGCGGGCTCGACAGTGATGATGCTGAAGACCTGGCACGCAGTCTGTCTCGCATGGGTCCAGTCACCATCATTGAACCCGATGCCGGGCGCGCTGCCATCGGCATCGCACCGCCTGAGGCCAATTCAGATGGTCTTCGAATAGAGTTACGTCGCGCCGCACAAGACTTGCCGCGCTCGGTCGCGGTGACTGCGATCGGTGCGGATGGCCGGGCCATCGCCCGTAGCCAGGGTGAGTTTGGCGCTGGCGAAGCTGTTGTCAGTCTCGACATGAATTTACCACTCGATTTGCGTAATCGCATCGCCATGCTGCGCGTTGAAGGTTCCGCCAGCGCTGGTTCGGTGCGCTTGCTGGGCGATCAATGGCAACGACCTCGCGTCGGTTTGCTGCAGCGGGTCAGTGAAGACGGCCAGCCGCTGCTCTCCGATCTGCACTATGTAGAAAATGCCATCGCCACCTTCTCCCAGACAACTCGCGGAGATATCGATGAATTGCTGGAAGACACGCCAGCAGTCCTCGTCATGGTCGACGATGCCCGGTCCGAGGACGAACGTCTCGGCGAATTCATTACCGAGGGCGGTGTCCTCATCCGTTTCGCCGGCCCCAGATTGGCAGCGCGCAGCGATAGTTTCCTGCCGGTTCGCCTGCGCGAGGGTGGTCGTCTGTTTGGTGGGTCTCTCAATTGGGACACACCGCAAAACATCGCCCCCTTCGGCCTTGATTCTCCATTCGCAGGCCTGCCCAGTGATGCGACGGCCTTGATCGACCGGCAAGTGCTGGCCGAACCGGGCAGCGCCCGCCCGGACAGGGTCTGGGCCCGCCTTGAAGACGGCACCCCCCTCGTCACCGCTGAACGCCGCGGACGCGGCTGGATCGTCTTGTTCCATGTCACCGCCAGTCCCGATTGGTCTGACCTGCCGCTGTCCGGCCTGTTCCCGCGAATGCTGCAGCGCGTCTTGGGTCTTGCCCAGGGGGGGCAGATGGCCGGACAAAGCTCAGGGGCCTGGGCGATTTCCCGAGCCCTCGACGCCTCCGGACAGCTCACCCCGGCCCCTACCAGCGCTCGTCCGGTCGCCGCGACCGTATGGGACAGCACAACCGCCTCCTACCTGGCTCCCGCCGGGCTCTATAGCCTGGGGACAGCCACGTCAGCGCTCAATGTCGTGACGTCGCAAACGTCGATGACGCCGCTCGCCCGCGATCTGCCCAATACGCGTTTCGCCGGGCTGGATGGTCCACGCGCCACGCATTTTGATGCCGCCCTTCTGACTCTGGCCCTGATCATGCTCATTCTTGATGTCGTAATCGCACTCGGTCTGGCAGGTCGCCTGCCGCAGCTTGGACGCGGAGCCGCCACAGCCGCCGGGTTGGGCCTCGCCATACTTGTGTGGTCGCCTGATGCCAACGCTCAGGACGAGCCGGAAAATGTCCCGAACCTCCAGGCGGCCCTGGAATTGCGCTTCGCCTATGTTCGAACAGGCAATGACAGCCTGGACTCGCGCAGCCGGCAAGGATTGACCGGCCTCAGTCAGGAAATCTGGCGGCGCAGCGCCATGGAACCCAATGATCCACTGGGCATCAATGTCGAGGAGGATTCGCTGATTTTCTTCCCAATGATTTATTGGCCGATTACGCGAGATGCGCGTGCCCTGTCCGAAGCCGCCGCCGCGCGCGTAAATACCTATTTGCAGAGCGGCGGATTGATCATCTTTGACACCCAAGATGCAGACGTCGCCCTGCTGCGCGCCGGCGCACCTCATCCGGGTTTGGTCTCGGTGCTTGAAAGTATCGACGTGCCGCCATTGGCGCGTATTCCCAGTGATCATGTCGTGACGCGTTCCTTCTATCTTCTGCAGGAATTTCCCGGTCGTTACTCCGGCCAACCGGTCTGGGTAGAAGCCAATCCTGACGGTGCATCACGCGACGGCACCTCAGGCGTCCTCATCGGCTCACATGACTGGGCTTCGGCCTGGGCCGTGGGTGAGAACGGCAATTCGATTGCGGTCGTAGACGGCGGCGAACGCCAACGAGAGTTGGCCCAGCGCTTCGGTGTCAATCTGGCCATGTATGCCCTGACCGGAAACTACAAGGCTGACCAGGTGCATGCGGCCGACATTCTCGAACGTTTGGGGCATTGATCACATGACCGCCTCACTCATCGACTTCGCGCCCCTCATCCCGATGGCTTATATCGCCGGACTCACCGGCATGGCTCTGATCGCCATTGGCATCGGTGCCTTTCAACGCCTGTCCGGCTGGCTCTGGCGATCGCTCGCCGCACTGGCGATGGCTCTGCTACTGGCCAATCCATCACTTGTCGAAGAACAACGCGATCCATTGGCTGACATTGTCGTATTGGTCACCGATACCAGCGCCAGCATGGATGTCGGGGATCGTACCGAAGCATCACAAACGATGGCGCAGGCCCTGCGCGACCAGGCCGAAAGCGACCCGTTGCTCGACATTGTCGAAGTTGAAACGACCGACAATGTCGACGGTACGATGATGTTTGAAGGGGTCAACCAAGCGCTGGCGAGCACACCGCGTGATCGGATCGCCGGTCTTGTCTTGGTCAGTGACGGGCAAATACACGATGCACCCGCTAATCCCGAAGAACTGAATCTGGATGCGCCGATACACCATGTCATGCCCGGCGACCGGAATGCCGGCGACCGTCGCCTGATCGTCGAAGAAGCGCCACGCTACGGCATTGTCGGTCAGACTGTGTCTTTCAATCTTCGCGTCGAAGACAGCGCGATGCAGGGCAGCGTTCTCGTTGCCGTGCGCTTTGACGGGGGAGATCCACAATACCATCGCATTCCAATCGGCCGCACCGCTGAGGTCGAGGTACGCGTCGGTCAACGTGGTCAGAACGTTATCGAAATCGAGGTTGAGGCCGGTCCTCAGGAATTATCCCTAATCAATAACCGCGCTGCAGTGCACGTCACAGGCGTGCGGGATCGTCTGCGCGTATTGTTGGTGACCGGAGAACCCCATAACGGTGCCCGCGCCTGGCGTGACCTTCTCAAGTCCGACCCATCTGTCGATCTCGTTCACTTCACAATCCTGCGTCCTCAGGATCGTCAGGATAACACGCCGACCGATGAGTTGGCCCTGATCCAGTTTCCGCACCGCGAGTTATTTGTGGAGCGTCTCGACGGGTTTGACCTGGTGATTTTCGATCGCTATCGCCGCCGTAATATCGTTCCAGCCCTGTATTTCGATAATGTCGCCCGCTATGTCGAAAATGGTGGTGCTCTTCTGGTCACCGCTGGCCCGCCCTATTCCGGAGCCGCGAGTTTAAGCCGAACAGCATTGGCGGCAGTTCTTCCGGTTAGGCCGACAGGAACGATTTCTGAACAGCGCATCCTGCCCCAGCCGACACAGGATGGTTTACGTCATCCTGTTACCGCGGGCCTGGAAGGCGGCGGTGCTGACCCCGAATGGGGAGCCTGGCTTCGCCATATACAGGGGGTCTCCCTGGGAGGACAGACCCTGTTGGCAACCGAAGACGGTGATCCGCTCCTCGCCTTGCAGAGACGCGGTCTTGGGCGCTCCGCAATCGTGATGACGGACCAAACCTGGCTATGGTCCCGCGGCTATGATGGTGGGGGACCCTATGCCGAATTATTCCGTCGCGTCGCCCACTGGCTGATGCGTGAGCCAGAGCTCGACGAGGAACGTCTGGTCGCCTATGCCAATGACGGCACACTGAACGTTGATCGCGTCACCCTGTCTGACACAGCGCCTCCATTGCAGGTCACATGGCCCGACGGGCAGCAACAGGTCGCCTCCATGTCCCAGATCGAAGATGGTCGTTTCTCCGCTGCGGTCGAATCGCAGGGTTCCGGTTTGGTCAGATTGCGCTCTGGCGACTTAACCACGGTCGCCGCATTGGGGCCGCTAAATCCGATGGAATTCGCGAATCTACAACCGACCGGGGACGTGCTTGACCCGTTTGTTGACGCAACTGATGGTGGGCTTTTTTCTATTGGAGAGAGCGCTGATCTGCGCCTGCCCAATATCCGTCGCACACGCGCTAATGGCGATCAGTCCGGCCGCAATTGGCTCGGCTTGCAGCGCAATGAGCGTTATATCGTCACCGCCTCCACCCGGACCCCGGTTCTGCCCGCGCTGTTAATGGCGATTCTACTCGCCGCACTGCTCGGATTGGGCTGGTGGCGTGAGGGAAAGTAGGATAGCGGTTTCACCTGACGCGGGAACGGTTTAGGTTACTCTTTCCCACAAGCGAGGCGGAATGAGCACCACACCCCTAGACCCGAACACACTGGCCGACCCCGACTGGTGGTTGACCCATCTGGAGATCGCCTGGCAATGGGCGCGAGCCGAGGCCTTTAGCGCCGGCTTTGCCCTGCAACTCGCCCTGGTCCTCGGCGGAGTCTTCATCGGCTTTGCCCTCAAACACCAGTTCAACGTCCTGATCGCTCACATTTTTAGCTGGGGCACGCTGAAGAAGTTCCAAACGCGCGCCATCCGCTTTCTTGCACCAGTTGCCGGCCCTGCCACGAGCTGGCTGTTGCTGTCACTCGCTCTATTTGGCCTGCAGCAGGCGGGGGCGGATTCATACCTTGTTCGAATCGCCGCAAATCTTCTGGGGGCCTGGGCGGCCATCCGTCTGCTCTCCGCTTTTATTGCCGAACCTTTCTGGGCCCGGACTGCCGCGGCGATTGCCTGGACAATTGCTGCCCTCAACATTCTCGGCTGGCTAGATTCATCGATCGCATTCATGGATGCGCTTGGCTTTTCACTCGGGGACGAAAACCGGGTTTCCCTGCTGATCATCATCCGGGCCGCCGTCGTTCTGGCGATCTTCTATTGGGTAGCTTCCGGGCTTTCACGGATCCTGAGCACGCGCGTACAACGCCTGCCAAGCCTGAACCCGTCCGCCCGCATCCTGCTGACCAAGGCCGGTCAAATCGTGCTGATGGCCTCCGCCGGCCTGATGGCGCTGTCGACTATGAATATCGACCTCTCAGCGCTGGCGATCTTTGGTGGTGCCATTGGTATCGGTATCGGCTTCGGTCTGCAGAAGATCTTTTCGAACCTTGTGTCAGGCGTGCTGTTATTGCTCGATCGTTCCGTGAAGCCGGGCGACGTCATCACCGTCGATGAAACTTACGGGAAGGTCACGACACTGGGTATGCGCTTTGCCTCCGTGGTGACACGGGATGGGCATGAGCATTTGATCCCCAACGAAGAATTCATCACCTCCAAAGTGATCAATTGGTCGTATTCCGACTCCGCGGTTCGCATCAAACGTGAAGTCGGCGTCAGCTATAATAGCGACATAAAACTCGCACAATCGCTGATCATCGAAGCGGCCGACAGCGTTCCCCGCGTTCTCTCCGACCGCACCCGCTGTCATATGCGCAGTTTTGGCGACAACTCAGTCAATCTTGAAGTTCGGTTCTGGATTCGGGACCCTCAATCTGGCGTCAATAATGTCACCAGTGACGTGTTGTTCGCGATCTGGGACAGCTTTAAGACGCACGGAATCGAATTCCCCTACCCGCAACGCGATGTGCATTTGGTAGGCGGTGAGCCAATGGCGGTCCGAATTGTTACAGACGATTAGTGCCAAAACAGAAACAATGAAGCGCCACTGCTGAGCTTTATTGCTGGGAACCATCGAGGCATATCTCTCCTATCAACACACCGGGAGACTGACATGATTGACAAACGCCCATTCGACACGCTCGGCCAACATGATTTTGGCTGGCTCGACGCTCGATACCACTTCAGCTTCTCCAGCTATATGAATCGCAACCGAATGGGTTGGGGCGCGTTGCGTGTCTGGAATGACGACACGATTGCGGCCGATAGTGGTTTCCCCACCCATCCCCACCGCGACATGGAGATCATCACGTATGTGCGCCAGGGCGCGATAACCCATCGCGACAGTATGGGCAATGAAGGCCGTACCGAAGCCGGTGACGTGCAGGTTATGTCCGCTGGAACCGGTATCCAGCACTCCGAGTTTAACCGGGAAACTGAGGCAACTCGCTTGTTCCAGATTTGGCTCACTCCGGCCAAGCCCGGCGGCGAGCCGCGCTGGGAGCAGGCCCGCTTCCCCACTAAAAATCGCGCGGGACAGCTGACCACATTGGCATCGGGAAATCCTGACAAGGAAGGCGGTTTGCTGATCCGGCAGGATGCTAAAATTTTGGGAGCTAACCTCGCGGCAGGTCAAACCGCCCAATACGCCCTTGAAGCGGGGCGGCATGCCTATTTGGTCGTCGCCGCGGGTACCATCATCCTCAATGGTGTCCAGCTGGACGTACGGGATGGCGCCGCTATCCGGGATGAAAACACTCTGAATATTTCCGCATCAAGCGATGCTGAACTTGTCCTTGTCGATTCAGTTTAGATCAGATTGAAACCGTCGGCTCCGGGATCGATCACGCCGCCAAAATAGATGGTAGTGCTATTCAAGGTGCCAATCCTGCTTAAACCATCTAGGATTCACTCTCCAGCAAGGCTTGTCATTGAAGTATACGTCTAAGATGAAAACGGGAGAGCGACGTGCGCAAGTTGAAGATGTTTATAGTGATGACTTTGGCCGCGCCCCTTCTGTCCGGATGCCTTGTGATCGGTGCTGCAGCATTGGCGACTGATGTGACGGCTAAAGTCGTCGGAACGACCGTTGGCGTCGCTGCTGGGGTCGGCGGGGCCGCGATTGATCTGGTTATCCCGGACGGTGATGGTGACGACGAGGACTGCCAAGAACGCTAGACGGAATAGACCTTTTCTAACCTTTTTTGCATGTCGAGAATTATTTTGTATCCGCGCTATTAACCGTGCTCGCCCTCTGCTAGCCTTGCCCGCGAGGGACCAACAGGCAGCAAGGGAGGCGTAACATGTTGCGCACACCAACAATTTTAATCTCTTTGGTCGCATTGGCGACCCCGGCATTCGCGGATGATTCGGTGGCAATCGCACCCATCACCTTCGGTGACGAAATTTTGCAAAAAGTGGATGATCTGGGCGAACGCGAACTGGATCGTCTGGCACGATATCTCCAGCGAGATCTCGAACAGGAGCTCGCCGGTCATCTTGGCGATGGCGGCATGACTCTCCATGTGACGATCTTGGATGCCGACCCTAATCGTCCGACAACGCGTCAGGCATTTGCCAGCGGACTGCACGCATCGAGCTATTCAATCGGTGGTGCCGATGTAGCGGCAGAACTTTTCGACGCCGACGGTCACTTGGTCGAAAGCTTCAGCTATGCGTGGCAAAGCCATAACATTCGAGACGCGGCAGGGTATGCAACTTGGACCGATGCACGGCGAACTTTTGACCGCTTTGCCGCCAGCATCGGTCGCCGGTTAGATGAGCAGGCCACAAACGGGTCCTAATCACGCCTCGGCGGACTAATCGCCAAAACAAGACAGAGATTTGCCCTCGATCTGTTTGGGACGGAGCGATGGCAAATAGAAATTGATCCCGGCTGATATCTTTCAGTCGGGATTTTTCGTGCCCGACCATGCAATTAAAACAAACAACTCAATAGGATAAATGTATTTTCGACACAATAGCACTCACAACAAGCAGAGCATAATACAGATCATAGCAACACTCGCTTATGAAGATTTATTTATCATATTTTGTTAGTAATTTTCTATAATTAGAAATATTTGAAGAAAAAAGCTAGATTCATATTTTGGCATTACTCTACAATCTCGAAACAACACTGAAGGGAGCGTATAATGCGTAGTTTAATACTCGGTTCCATCCTTGTTTTCTCGACCGCACAAGCCTCGGCCGTCCAAGACTTCCGGTCTGATTTCAGATCCCAGGCCATCGGGTCCATTGAAGTCGGACAAATCAGCTTTAGCGAAAGCATGAGAGCCAAGGCCGATATCCTTGGCCGCTCCGAACTGGCTCGCTTGTCGAGTTATTTGCGGGAAGATCTCGAGCGCGCACTGATGCAGTCCAGCTGGCTGGGCATTTCGGCTGATGAGACTCATCTCAATGTCGTCATCCTGGACGCAACACCCAATCGCCCAACGATGAATCAGGTCAATCAATCCGGCGGCACCCATAACCGCGAGGCGGTAACCGGCGGAGCATCGCTGAGCGCAACACTTGTTCGAGGTGGTGAGGAGATCGCGAACTTCACCTATTCTTGGCAAAATGACGCGCTCGATCAGAATGCTAGCTATGGCATTTGGACCGATGCGAGAACCACGTTTGATCGTTTTGCCAATTCAATTGCAGATGGACTCGGCACTGCCCCGATGCCGATATCCTGATCGAGATTCAGCCCCCATATTCTCGATCAAAACGAAGACAAGATCGCGGCCCAAGTCCGCGGTCTTGTTTCGTTCAGGCTTAAGGAACGCCAATCCATTTGTGGGTCTGAACGCTGAGGGTCCATTGCGGATGCGCCAGACAATAGTCAAATGCCGCCGTGGTGTTTTCGGCCTGCTTCGCACTATCCATTGGCTGCAGACTGAAGCGATCAAAAGACCATGAAAGATAGTCAGCGGGGTTGAGCCCAGCCTGTGGGTAAACGAGTTTCAGCTCATTCCCCTCACGCTGCACGACCTGCGCATCACCCTTCGGACTCACCGTGATCCAGTCAATGCCATCGGGAGCCGCAATTGTTCCATTGGTCTCTACAGCGATTTCCAGACCGCATTCATGCAACGCAGCAATCAGAGCATGATCCAGCTGGAGTAAAGGCTCCCCACCGGTACAAACCACCAATGGCCGGCCACCCCCCGGCCAATGGCTTTGCACCGCCTCGGCCAGGGCATGGGCTGTCTTGAATTGACCACCGCCAGGCCCGTCCATACCGACAAAGTCCGTATCGCAAAAATTACAGACCGCTTTATGGCGATCTTGCTCCCGCCCGCTCCACAGATTGCATCCGGTGAAGCGCAGAAAGACAGCAGGCCGACCGGCCTGGGCACCTTCGCCCTGCACCGTCAAAAACATTTCTTTCACAGAATACGTCACGGATTTGCTCCCATGGACTGCCAAGCATGCCAGCCCGCCTCGCGCAATTCACACGCCGGACAATCGCCACAGCCATAACCCCAGACATGAAGAGCATCGCGATCCCCGCGATAACAGGTATGCGTATAAATGCGGATTAACTCCACCAGCCGGTCTCCGCCCAACGCCTGCGCCAATTCCCATGTCTGGGCCTTGGTCAAGGCCATTAGCGGTGTTTCGATCGTCATCTCGCACTCAAGTCCCAGCGTCAGAGACGCCTGCAGTGCATCCAGCGTCTCACGGCGACAATCGGGATAGCCGGAAAAGTCAGTCTCACACATACCGCCCACCATCACGCTATGACCACGGCGATAGGCCAAAGCCGAGGCGACGGTCAAAAAAACCAGATTTCGGCCGGGAACAAAAGTGCTCGGTAGTCCGCTGGTATCCATCTCGATCGCGCGGTCGGCGGTGAGCGCACTTTCCGCCAGCATCCCGTAACCTGTCAGATCCACCACATGATCGTCGCCCAACCGCCGCGCCCATTCCGGGTCGAGCGCCGCCATACGGCGCCTCACATCCAGCCGTGCGCGCATCTCGACCTCATGGCGCTGACCATATTCAAAACCGATGGTCTCCACGCGGTCATACCGATTGAGTGCCCAGGCCAGACAGGAGGCAGAATCCTGCCCACCCGAGAATAACAGCAGGGCGGATGACGGTGTTACATTCAAGCTCATTGCGCCGGTATACAGCCAACTCACCCCCAAACGCCATCCGCAAGACACCGCCAGGCGCAATCAGCGCTGAAAATCAAAGCGACGGAATTTTCCCGGCAATCCCGTATCAGGCTCGCAAGGGACGTTTACGGCATTCAGGGAAATCTCATGACGTCAAAAACAACAACTATTCTCGCTGTCATCCTCTTGGCTGCGACCACAACAAGTCCGGTATTCGCAGAACTACCACGACGAATGGCTGCACACGCTGCTGACCGCGCTGAAGACATTCGCGACAGACGCGAGGATGTCAGAGATCGTCGGGAAGACCGGCGAGATCGCCGAGAGGATATCCGCGATCGCCGTGAGGATATCATAGACGCCAAGAGCTTCACCGGTATCGGCGACATTATCGAGGACTATTTCGACGCCCGAGAAGACGTTCGGGATCGACGCGAAGATCAGCGAGATCGCCGAGAGGACGTTCGAGATCGTCGAGAGGACCGCTGGGACCGTCGCCACTGATTGAGCGATTGTGACCCGTTCAGACCGGATGGTGGCCCCAATCGCCATCCGGTCTGCTCATTTGTAAAAAACTCGCATCATTTTTTTAAATGACAGCGCGATTTCGCAATCGCGGAGCCCGATCAGCCAAGTTCAGCTTTGATGACCTCTCCAATCACTCAAGAGGTCAAATCATGAAAACCTTCAAAACATCAACTTTCGCCTCCCTGCTTGTCACCGCACTGATCGCCGGTGCAACTATCACAAACCCTGCGGCGGCAACCCCAGAAACCTTTAATTACGATCGGCAGGAGCTGCTGACCCTATCGGGGGCTCGTGACGTGCTGATCCGTCTTGAGGCCACAGCCCGCAGCGTTTGTTTCGCCGAGAGCCGCTATGGCGGTCAGCCCACCGCAGCCACCTCGGCCTGCATGGAAGACACTATATCGCGCGCCGTCGCCCAGATCGATGCGGCCTGCCTGTCTCAAGTTCACGCCGGCGATTTGCACGTGGAGCCCGAACAGTCCTGTAATGCCGAGATCCTCACAGACTGAGCGGCGCAGGCTGAAACTTCATGACACAAGCCATCATCATCGAAATTCTTGCACGAGGGGCCGCTTGCGGCCTCTCATTGCTGCTTGCCATCAGCCTCCTACAGGTACGCGGTGGAAATTGGGCCGCCCGCCTTGGGGCGTTGTTCACGTTCGGGACCGCGTCCTACGCAGTCTTGCCGATGCCAGAACTTCGCATAGCCCTCGAACCGATCATGTTTTTTGTGTATCCACTCTCGGTTCTCAATGGCGCATTTTTCTGGTGGTTCGCCACAGCATTGTTCGATGACAACTTCCAATGGCGCTGGTGGAGATTTATTCCTTTCAGCCTGGTCGTCATCCTCTCCACAATTCATTTTTGGACACCGGCCAACAGCTTTTCCAACACGCTGGCTTTGATCATCTGGCAGATCTTACTCGTCCTGCTTATGGGACATGCAGCCTATCTCGCCCTGCATGATTTTCGGGACGATCTAGTTGAGCCCCGCCGACGCTTTCGCGTCGTATTCGCGGGGTTGATCGGGCTCACCGGAATTTTTTTGGCGATTACCGAAATCATCTACGCTCAGGAGAGTTTCCCCGCCTTTGCTTTCCAACTACAAACGGCCGCGGTGCTGGCCTTGTCGCTGAGTTTTTCCGTCTGGATGCTACAGGCAAAACCGTCACTTTTCGAGGCCGGTTTGACCGGCCGAACAGCCGCCGGACGATTGGCAGTGGAGGCCGGCAGAATTGCGCCCGAGGATCAGGCGCTTCTGACGCGCCTGACTGAAGCCATGGACGCAGGGGTTTATCGCGAACTGTCTCTCACCGTCGGCGGCCTCGCGACCCGATTACGCACGCCTGAACACCGTCTGCGCAAATTGATCAATAACGGGCTTGGTCATCGTAATTTTTCCAGCTTCCTCAACACCTACCGCCTGGAGGATGCCAAAAAAGCCCTGGCAGATCCCGAGCGTGCTCGCGATCAAATCCTGACGATCGCGCTGGATCTTGGTTTTGGCTCCATTGCACCGTTTAACCGCGCCTTCAAGGCGATGACTGGAACCACACCAACCGCGTTTCGACGGGAAGCATTGGCCCAAAGTTGACCAAACGCTGAGCCAATTTGAACGAAGATGATCAAAACTGAAAATCTAGCCCTGGTTTCGAAATTGCCGAGACCCAAAACAGCCGCGCTCCATTCTGATCCTCGTCCACGCTCAGTGGCCCAACGATTAGGAGAGCCATATGCCCACCTTGCCCACCACACCGATTCCATCTTCCGCGGTGCAACCAACCGAATTGATGGAGCCCTCCCCGGAGATCTTGTCGTCACTCATCACAATGCTCGGCAATTGGCCGGACCTCCTGGGATCAGATCTGGCGCGGTATATTATCGGTGCGGGTGTGGTTTTTCTGGTCGTCAATTGGCGATTGGCTGGTCCCCTCACGGCCCGAAAGATTCGCAAGGATAGCGCCGGATGGTCGCAGATAAAGCAGGAAATCCTGGCATCCTTCAGAACCGTATTCATTCTGTCCTGCGCCGGCTTGCTGATCGGCACCAGCTATATGATGGGTTGGCTGCATGTGTATGAGAATCCGGCGGAGATGGGCTGGGGGTATTTCGCGTTTTCTGTCATCGCCATCATTTTGCTGCACGATACCTGGTTCTACTGGACCCATCGCCTGATCCATGACCCGCGACTGTTTCGGCGCTTCCACCGCCTGCACCACAAATCGCACAATCCAACCCCATGGACAGCCTATGCCTTCGACAGCGGCGAGGCCGCGATAAATGCGCTCTTCCTGCCTTTGACATTGCTGATTTTGCCGATCTCGTTTTTGGCGATTTTCGTCTTTACAAGCCACATGATCATCCGCAACGCCCTGGCCCATTGTGGTTATGAGGTTTATCCCGCCAACAAGCAGGGCACGCCGCTATTCGATTGGATGACGACGGTTACCCATCATGACATGCACCACGCACAAGCCGGATATAATTACGGGTTTTATTTCACGTGGTGGGATCGTTGGATGGGCACCGAAAGTCCTGAATATCTGAAAGAATTCGCGCGTGTGTCACCTTCCCCGCGACGTAACGCGATGCAGGGATCAGATCTCTGATCAGGGCAGGCGCGCGCCGACATCGCCGGCTGCGGACTCATCCTGGTCCAGCGTGGCTTGATGCGCGGCATCATCATATCCATTGCGGCGACTTAAAATTAGGATTGCGGTGAGACCGCCACCCAAGACGATCGACACGCCCATACCCAGGCCCAATGCAATCCATCCATGAGTCGACATCTCAATGGCCCCCACGAGCAAGCCGCCCTCCAGGAGGAACCATATACCGGCGATCGCGACAACCAGTGCGACGAGTAAAGGTAGAAGGTGTGCATGTTTCATAGATTATAGGCCCTGTTCGACATCCAACGCCCTATCTAGGGACTCCCGCGACGAAGTCACGGGACGGAGTGTCGCTTGTGCCGATATGTCGCGGCATCTCGTCGATGTTGCAGCAGTCTGCACACCAGGACCCGCCGCAGATTTCAGCAATTTATCAGAGAACAAAAATGGTAGCGGGAGTGAGACTTGAAATACCAATTCAGGCCGCACCATCACCACCTTGAATTCATTGAGCTTATTGCCTGACCCGGAAATCCGTCCATGTGATTTTGTGGGACAGTTTGTAGGACAGTTTCGTTCTCGCGTGAAGCCGACGGTCAGCGACCGAAATGGGCGTTCACATAGACAACCAATGTTGAAGCTGGATGGTGCTCAGGAGAGGAGCGAAAGAGAATTCCATCCCCCAAAAATCAGGTATGTATTCAATGCATTATGGCGATTGATGGGCTGTGGTACATAGGCGGTTTCTGACATTCATGTACCAAAGCCTGGTCCTGTGCACTGGTCAAGCTCGTTCATCGTCGGTCGAGTGTGCCACCCTTCTTAGAACGCTAAGGTGGACAGTGGGCAGCAGCCGAGCGAATATCCCCAAATCAAGTAGAGGTGTCGGGGGGCGCTATGTTGGATTTTGTGAGTACTGGTGTTGGCTATGATTTGGCCATTGAGGTTCTTGCTGCGTTTTTGTTGACCATAGGAGGCGGCGGCTGGGCGCTTTACCGAAGAGCACATAGAGCGCGAGAATTGCTGGCTGAGAGTGTTATGGGCGTAATGCGAACCATGCATACGCTGTCCGACACACAAGTTGGCAATGAGTCCGACGAGGCGGACAGGGCGCGGTATTTCTCTGAATTTATTGAAGGGCAAATGATAGCAGAACTAAATAGAAATGAAGACGTTTTGTCTCACGATCAAAGCAAGGCGCTAATGTCGTTCCGGGATTCTGTAACGACATTCAAGGATGACCACGAAGGGCGTCAGAGAGCTTCAGCGCGATATTGGAAGACATTCAACGCGGTGGTCGACGCTTCACGAGGGACAGTGCGATCACTTGGGTTTCTGAAACGCAAGACTAAGGACGAACTCAACGAAATGTGCCATAATTTCGATTGAGCGTTGATCGGTTAGGCGCAATTTACAGGGCTATTGATCAAATAATCCACTAACTGGATCCGCTATGGGTTTCCCCTCACAGCCTTCCTGTAACTGGCCAAGTAAGTGAAGGTACGCCCTGCCGAATCCCTAGCTTTCACATCGTCATCGTAGCCACCGCCTAGACCGTACTTGAATTGAGCGTTGGCCTTCGTCAGATATCGCCAAGTAGCACGGTCGGCGTCATAACTGCTCATTGATATCCCCAAATTCAAGCCATTCCCAGGCCGACCCAGAAGCAGGGAATATTCATTCCACGCGTGCGCGTCGCCGTTAAAAATCATCGATACCGCCATCTTCCCGGAACGTCGCCAGGTCTCCCCCCAGCGCCGCTTCGCCTTCGCGTTCATGATCTGTGAGGGCGCTCTCAAGGAGTGCCTTCATCTCCGCCTCGTATGACCCATTCGGTCCGCTCTCGCAGTCTCAGCGCGTTCGTGGCGGGTCATTGGGACGACTGAGAAACAGCTGTTGGTGAATAGGTCGAAAGTGTCGTTGTCGGGGGCAGAAGCAACCTCGCCCTATCGGCGCACCAGCCCCAACAGTTCATCATGGATCTCTGACCACTCAGCACTCAGATCAACACTCGCGATCATCACCGAGCGCCCCAAAAGATCGTACTCGTGACGCAGTTGGCGACCGATTGCCGGATAAATGAGCATCCCAGAAAGATCGGCTCCTGGATCCCTCAAAGCCTCATGGGCGAGGTAAGTGGACAGTTGATATAGATGTGCAGAACGAAGCTTAGATCCGTATCGCCCGCCGGCGAGGGCCTCTTTGTAATACTTGGCGTCAGCAATAATGGTTCGCTTCTCGCCGCGAAGCGTGATGTCGGTTTTCATCACCGGAAGAAGAGCCATGTCCCCATCGCTTTGAGAGCTGGCAGCCCAAGGCATGATTTCAGCTCCAGATGTGAACCCATCAAGTTCCATCCGGTAGAAGTTTCGCAAGAAGTCTTCAAAGATGCGAGCCATCCTTGCTTCGTCATCCAGCAGGTTGTGAAACCGCCCGCTATTGCCTTTGTCGTCAGGCATCTGCGTATGGAAAATCAGCTCGCACACACGCATCAAGAACGCGTACTGGGCGGTATTCCTCGAGAGTTGAACTCTGTGAAAAACACCTGCGGTTAGCTGTGCTGGGTTTACAAGAGGCATCCGTTTCGCGGTCGCTGCCAGATCACGCTGTAGACTGCGCTTCACGTCGGCGGAGCCCGCAAGTTTTATCAAGGTCTTCTTCAGGATCCGATTGTGGAGGATGTCTGGTGTAAGCTCATCAAATTCGCAGACCGCGACGCCGCGCAATAACGTTTGACGCTTAACAATCTCATTGAGAAGTATTTTCCCCCGAGGCGAACGGGTGTCTTCAATTTCTGTGACGTAGCCTCTATCCAAGCCGCGTCGGAGAATTTGGTGGACGCCATCTAGGAGAATTTTCGCCAGCAGATTGGGTAGGTCTGGACTTTCATCTTTTCCGACGGCTTGCAGAACTCCAGGCTGAATGTGTCCCCATGAGTAGAGAAGCAGGTAATAGATATTTCGGATGGGGATCGACATCGGTCAGGTGGTCAACAAGCGATCAAGCCAATCGGTTGCGGACTTGGGGTCGTCAAACCAGTATTCCTCGAGGAGTGGGTAGATTTCGGTCTCAACCACCTGTCGATACCAAGCCTCGGGATCATTAATGGGTTCAGTGGGCGTAAAGAAGCTGTGGCCGATCCGAAAGCCGGGTCCAAGGTTTACGCGATCATCTGCGATGGTGTTGTTAAGTTCATTCATGCGAGCCACCAAGCGGCTTTTAACGGCGTCAGTAACGCCTCTTGATCGCAATAGTTCGTGAAATTTCGGCGAAATGAACTGAGGCTCCATAGTCGCAAATGCGAACCGTCGGCGCAAAGCGTAGTCCACAAGAGACAACGACCGGTCTGCAGTGTTCATCATCCCAAGTATATAAAGGTTCGGCGGAACCCAGAATTTCTCCTCATCATCGGCAGCATACGCTAACCGAGCCCCCCAATCACGCGAGCGCTTGTCACCCTCTATGAGTAGCATCAGCTCGCCGAATATCTTCGAGAGGTTTCCGCGATTTATCTCATCAATGATGAAAACGTAATCGTGGTCGAGGTCAGCAGCTGCCCGGTTGCGGAAGTCCACAAACGCTCCGTTCCTGCGCTCAAAGCCGCTCTCTCCGTTTGGACGATAGCCCTGAACAAAATCCTCGTAGCTATAGGATTGATGAAACTGAACGGTCTGGATCCGGTGTTCGTCCTTGGCACCGATCAGCGTATAGGCCAGTCGCTTGGCGATGAATGATTTCCCAACGCCTGGAGCTCCTTGGAGCACCAAGTTTTTCTTCATGCGCCAGATTGAGAGGTATCGCTCAACATCCTCGCGCTTACAGAAAAGCTCCACCAAAGCGTCCTCAACATTGTAAAGTTCGGCCTCGGCCAGTGGCTCTTGTTCTGGCTCTCGAACGGTGGCTGGAGAGCTTGGGCGGTCTTCTACGATGCTATTATACGCTCTCAGGAGCGCCTGTAGGTGCCTGTCAAATGTTTCGTCGTCCGGTAGGTTGTCGTTTGGCATTGCTACATGAGCGATCGTTCCAGTTTCGTAGTTCTTCGACGCTGGAGTTGCCGATCTCAAGTTGATGTCGTTGTCGAGCGAAAATCCTGCTGTGCCCAGGTTGCTAAGTCCTAGTCGGGTGGCTTCTGCCACGCGTAACATCTCTTTGACCGCGTCTTGTTGCCCCAAATTGTTCCGCAGTTCAGTCATGCCTTGGTTTAACGTCAAGTAAGACACTGAAAGGTCTTCGGCAACTAGAATGACAATATAGATACCTTTTTGTGTTGAGGAGGTTACTCGACGATCCAACACCGCAATCCACGGCGTTTTGGTCCAGTTGCCTTGGCCGACACTGATGTCGACCTTTAAGTCGGGCCGGCCGTTGATCGCTGGGTGCTGCTCAAGCCAAGATTGGAGCTCCCGTTTCGCTTCTCCCAATTCATTTTGAAGGCCGTATGGCCCCGACCTGTGCGCACTGTACGATGTCACAAACGATCCCATACGACGCGCAAATTCGTTACCGTCTGCCATGTTAGCTTCCGTACTGTGAGATGCCGGTTCAACGATGTTGTCATCGAACTCTTGAGGAGTTTTCCAATCGATATCGATTAGTGGTTTGAATAGCGCAGCCATCTCAACCAACTCTGCCACCAAGTCTCGCCCATCGAGTTCGTCGGCTCGGATATATCTGCTTATTGATCCACCAGCCTGGCGGGCCCCTTTTTCGGAGTGAAGAAAATCAAGCCACTCTGATAGGTCGGAAAAATCTGTATCGCCGGGTGTCAACCGCTGCTTGCGACGAAAGCACCAACTTCCGGTTTCGGTCAGTTGGTCGGTGAGGAATTGTGCTGTTGCTGATGAGGATTTGGGTAGCTGGGCAAACACATACTTTGCTGCGTCTCGCACAGCGATTTTTGTTGTCTGGTTCGAAAAGTCGCTGGGGTGGACCACAGCTCCAAAGCCATATTCAACACCGCGTTCGGAGACTATGCAGAAAAGCTGTGGGTTGGCGACAAGTGGCTTCGCATTAGCCTCAGGATAGATCGCGAACCACAAATCTTTTGGCGGCCGACCACGTACGCCACTTGCAAGTGAAAACCCGGATGTTTGCTTGACCGCCAGCTTCGTATGCGTCTGAAGCTCTCCAATAATATAACCCGGTATGGTTTGAAGCGCTGCCACTATGTCCTCATAGGACACACGTTCGCCCTGTGAGAATTCGTTGTACGCTCGGCCATCTCTTGAGCTGACCAAGTGCTGAATATCTTTGCGGGTGATCCGACCTTCGGGTTTAGGAATATTGTCGGCTTGCATACACACCCCCTGAAGCTCATCAATGCTTTAGCTACCGATCCCATCAACACGCCCAGGATGTCAATCCTGTTTCCGTGTATTCTAATAATTGATCTGAACACCGGGGCTCAACTCATTTGGCAAGGTGATCAGGTCTCGGGGAATGTGGTGCATTAAGGCAGCGGGTGGGGTAGCAATGAATACCGATCGGATCCTCGGCAGGCACTGTATTTGTGGATTATGCGGCTACTGCAGATGGTCTGGCTCATTTCAGGTGTCTAGGCGCATCGACCTGATTATGCGGTGCGACGGTTACCTGAGATGATCACCAACCGGACCATCCACTCCGAAACCACCCAACCTGGATAGATCGGCTTACCGGCCTTGCCGTGGCCACCTAGATGGTCCACGCAATATCCGCACTACTCGCCATCAATGGAAAGGGGTACTCGAAAGTTCGACACGGCCTCGGTGATAAGTGCCTTGGCGGTACCGAATGGCAATTCGAAGAACTCCCTATCCGACCTGACTCGAAACTCTGCGAGCGCTTGGTGGGCTGCGGCTTCAGCACCCCGTGGTTCGGTAACAGCCCATGTTCCCCTGACACCGAAAGGTACGATTACTCCTGTGGCCGCGTTGATCTCGTTGACCCTGGTAACTGGATCGCGTGTCGTCATCCCGATCTTTAGAATGTTGGGGCTTTCTCTCGTGCCGAGCGCATACACTAAGCCCGGAGGCTTAGATATTAAGCGTACCCCGATGAAAATCTCAAGAAGTTGAATTAGTTGCAACCCTTCCAGCTGGTTCATTGCCTGAATTATTGCCGGTTGGTCCCCAGCCTTTAACGCCTTACGAAAGGCAGTCAGGCTAGATGAGAGCCGTACAAGTTGTCCATGTGGCCGAAAGGCAAACTGGCACCATACGGTAAACCAGTCCCATTGATCGCACTTCCACGAGCGACTGAAGCAGCCTTTGATTTCAGACACTGCCTGTAGTTTCACATCATCAACCACCGTATCAGTCTCGCCAAGGCACCTAAGAAGTGTCTTTGCGGCGTTTATGCGTCGTTTCTGCGTTTCTGGTTTCACGGGAGCCATACCGAAGCCCCACTTCTGAACGATTTTCGTCAACTCTCTCTCCTTGGAACCAACACGATCATTTATGGCGACTAGCCGCGGCGCGCAAACGATCCAAGACCGTCAAATCCACAGGCTTTGCCCCGAGTGGGGCCTTTCCAGGTGCTCAGCGTCTAGCGTCGCCAACACTGTTCTAATATTCAATGCTGTTTGTTGCACGGGCCGGTGGGGGGGGGGCTGTATGGCGCTGAACGCTTCTCTGATACCGCTGGAGTAGAGTATGGCGGATTGACGCGCGACCCCAGCGGGCAATTTCATAGGATCGCCAAATAGCCATCTGCGTCTCGAAACAATCCGCAATCAGTATGTAATCGATTTATGCTGCGTGCTCTGCAAGCCAGCGGTTTGCGCATTCGTCGAACTGGGCCGACGGAATTTCGATGATGGCCGCTTGCCGGACACCTACTACGTGGGTCTCGTAACCGCCTTCGCCTGGTAGCTGAACGAAGTGAGCTGCGCCAAGTTCGTCCATGAAACTTGAGATCGCCTCTGCGACTCCCTCTTCAAGCCAAATTTTCGCAGATTTGCCTGAGCGATATCGCACAATGACACGATCCGTGAGATCTGACTGCTCCGTTTCTGACAACCCGCGGGTGGCCGCATCCAGCTCAGTAAGAGCTATTTCGTCAAGTTTACATTGTTCCGCGCGTCCAAGAGCAATGTAGGCTTCTTTGCTCGCGAAAGTTGGGGGGGCTGCGACAGCATCTTCGATCAAGTCGACACCGTCGAGGTTGTCAAAGTTGAGGAGCAGGATTTTATTGTTCAGCGTCACCACCTTGAGCCAACCATTCGCTTGCTCGAATTCGTCCGCCCGGTTGATGACGTTAAGTCTCTCCCTATTGCTTATTGGATGCTCGGTGACATTTCCATGCCAGCTTACCGTGAGTGTGCCCCAACAATGATCGGAGACTTCGCTAGAGTCGACGCCATCAACGTACCTAACAAACTGTGCGGTCCTTAATCCGACGAGATCATCGACCGTACAACGGAGCAGTCTTGAAACCTGAAGCAGGCGTTGGCCACTCATCTCGATCTTCCCACTTTCCCATCTGCTGACGGTTTGGGAGGTGGTATTCAACTGTTCGGCAAGCTTCGCCTGAGTCAGTTCGGACTTTTCACGGAAGAATTTCAATCGCATTTGTGTGCTCCATTTCGATGCAAGTGAATTATGCCACAACAATGTACGGTGTGCAAGTACAATGTGCGTATTGCGTACATTGGTTCAATGAGGAACTCACAAATGCCGACAATCACCCTTCGGGGCGAATGCACACTCGCCATGGTCGATTGTCTTCGTCTACCTAGTCGTGCCTCGTCTGCAACCACGTGCCGAATCTGCTAATCGACGACTTGCGGCGGCTATGCGGGTCACATGAATTCGGCACGTCGCTGAAGAAGATACGCAATCGGCCGCTGACCATTTGTGCCACCGGCGCGTGCGGCCTCAGCGCATTCCGCGCGGGCCTTGAGGTCGAGTAGGAAACAGAATCGGCGGGGGCAACGAAGGAGAAGAAATGGCCGAACCGCTTGCATCCCGTGAACAAAGACAAAGTGGTCGACGTAGCGTTGCGCGGCAGGGGTGGTGATAAATTGCTGCCGTGATGCATTAGCAAAATTCAGAGCATTGCTCTCGCTAAGCACATGTCAAAACGGGCATTTAGGTCCAACGGTGAACAAAATCTAAAACTTGCAAAAGCTTAGCGAGGGTATTGTATAGGAGATAATAGGCTCTCTCGAAACCGACCAGGTACATGCAAAACTTCATTTTCTACGACATCGAAACTACTGGATTAAACATCGAGTTTGATCAAATTTTACAATTTGCAGCGATCCTAACCGACGAAGATCTCAATGAGCTAGATAGGTTCGAAATTCGGTGTCGCTGCCTGTCATGGGTAGTGCCGTCGCCTATAGCTCTGAAAATTACAAATATCGCGCCCTCTCGACTGACCGAGCCAGCGACACCTACTTTTTACGAGATGATCGAACAAGTTTGGCAGAAGTTGAAATCTTGGTCCCCGGCTATTTTCATTGGATACAACTCAATGAAATTTGACGAGCCGTTTTTGCAAAGAGCTTTTTGGCAAGCCTTGCTCCCCCCCTATCTCACCGTATCAAATGGAAACGCTAGAATGGATTTGCTTCCTCTGATGCAAGCCAGCTCACATCTGTCACAAGATAGCTTTGTGTTTCCGACGACACCAAGTGGAAACAATGGGTTCAGATTGGACGCTTTGGCTCCCCTTAATGGATATGATCATAGCAATGCGCACGATGCTCTCGCAGATGTCGAGGCGACATTGCACATGTCGAAGTTAGTCGCGACGCGCGTGCCCGACCTTTGGAAATCAGCAGCGAAACACGCTCCGAAAACAGAAACTGTTCAGCTGCTTAGCGGCAGAGAACCAGTGCTAGTAGTCGAACACGCAAGGGCTGACGCTAAGATGTGGTGGTGGCAAAGAATTGATGGCCGCGATCAAGGGGCAAGTAGGGCAACTGTCGTCAACCTAGGCACTCGTTGGGAGAATATGGAAGCTGAGAACGATGAGAATCTCCTAAAACTTCTTCGCATCCCCTCTGCAAATATTCGAGAGCTCGCAACCAACAAGGCGCCGCTGCTATTTACACGCAAGCAGGCTTCCAACTTTTGGGGAGTCCAAATGAGTTCGGACGCGATAGACACATCAAAATTCCTCATTTCCAACGCGAACTTCACCAAACGCCTGATCAGTCTCACATCGCTTAACCAACAACCGTGGCCCAAGTCCGCACATCTGGAACAGCAAATATTTGAGGGCTTCCCAAGTCAACGAGACGAAGAAATCATGCACGATTTCTGGCGGAGCGATTGGGAAGGTCGTGACCGCTTGGGCAGGTCTTTCGACGATGCACGGTTGAAACAGCTTGCTCAAAGGCTCGTTTACGAATGTTCACCGGGGGCATTGAACGCGGCGGAGCGCGACCGGATTCAGCAGAGTATCTACCGTCGCCTAATCGTTGATCACGGAGACAAAAAGTTGTGGAGAACGGTGCCATCTGCACTAAGGGAATTGGCGTCGCAGCGGCTCAGCGATTCAGAAGACTCAATACTTAACGGATTCGAGGACTGGCTTGAACGTCGACTCACGCACCTGACTTTGGACGCAACGCGGCAGTAACCCTTTCAATTTGTATCTTTGACGCCTTAAGGTGGCGAAATGGACTGCAAACAACAAACGGATACATTGAACGAATTGACCGTTGGCGCGGTGGGTCGCCTCCTTGGCTTGCGGCTACCATCGTCCGGAACCATATGTTGTCCATTTGACGACCACCAAGATAAACGCCCCTCGTTCAGCACCTTTGGAGGCGGGATTAGATGGAAATGCTTCGGCTGCAATCGCACAGGTGGAGCAATCGACTTCGTGAGCACATTCCTCGATCTCGATTTTGCATCAGCTAAGAAATGGCTCCTCAGTAAGACAATCAACCTCGAAGGTGCCATCCAGGTGCCGCGCCCGGTCCAGCATGGATATTTCAACCACAACCAGACGAAAGCTGTGGCGGAGAGCACGCCTGATCACGAAGTGTTCGCTGCTTACCTCATGCGTTGCCCAATTTTACCATCGGGTCTCTCGTATTTGGCCGCAAGAGGAATAACGAAAACAACCGTTGAGATGTTTTCAGTTGGTCAAGTGACATCAAACCGGCAGCTCCTAAATCAATTGGTTTGCCTCTATGGGTTTGAACGAGTTGCAACCGCTGGCTTATACACAGCAACATCGACTGGGCAGAGATCAATTCCGGTGTTCAACGATAACAGTTTAGTGTTTCCGTTTATTGAGAAAAATAAAATTACCTACCTTCAGGCAAGGATCTTTGAACGAACCAAAGCACCGAAGTGGCGCAACTTGGCCCGTCGAAGTCGCAGAATATATAATGCCGACGCAATAGATGGAAAAGCGGCAAAGATTATCATCTGTGAGGGCGTAATAGACACGCTTTCGGCTGTCGAGCTTGGGCTTACACCGGTCGGTCTATTAGGCGTTTCCGCACAACTAAACAGTCACCAAATGACGAGCCTTCGAAACAAATTGGTCTGCATCATGCTGGACTGGGATGCCGCGGGAGAGGGTCGAGCCACCGAACTAAAACAGACTCTTCTGCAATACGGAGTGGCCTCGCACCGACAAGAACGCCCCTCGAGCACTGCAAACGATTTGAACGATTTCCTTCGCCAGAAGAGAGAAATTCAATGAATTTCATAGAACAGCTCACGTTGCCGGAGAACTTGAATTTCGCTTGGCGAAAGGTAAAGCGTCTGGTCTCGATGGCGGACGGCTATTATGACGCCGCTGAAATCGCCGAGTTTGAAGTGAACCTCAGCGCCGAGCTTGAGGGTATCCGCAAAAGGCTTGAAAACGGAAACTATCGGAACGAGAAACTGAAGCCGCTCCCAAGGCCAAAAAAGATCTCTGATGGTGAGAGAATCGATCGCCAATACTATCACATCGCTATCCGCGACCAGGTCGCCTGGGTTGCCCTAATAAATGTGATCGGTCCGGCAATCGACCAGGAGATGCCATCGTGGAGTTATGGAAATCGTCTCTATCGGCCCGCCTGGTATGAAGAGGACGAAAAGGATCGCATATCTGCACTCGAAATCGGCCCGTACAGACACGCATCCGGACATCTTTACCGCAAATTCCAACACAGCTGGCCGCTATTTCGCAGACACGTAGCACTTACTGCCAAACATATGGTGAAAAATAGTGGGATCGCCGGCACGGAGCTCGAAGAGGCGGACCGTTTGGCATATCTCGCTGGCACTCAGGGAAGGCTCGCCTATTTTGGAGCAAATTTCTGGACGCCCCGCGGTCAGGAAACAACCCTGTATCATGCGGGGATCGACCTAAAACAATTTTATCCGAGCATTAGCATAGACGCAGTCTTAAACGGGTTAACTTCAGCTAATCCAATACTCGGCCAGGACGACAAACTGATTGGCCTCATTAGAAGTATGCTGAGCTTCAGGCTGAACTTCGATGGTCTTCCAGATCACCTCGCCAAAAACGTAACCCCTCGATATCTCAAACACAAAGTTCACGGTATCCCAACAGGTCTTTTTGTGGCGGGGTTTCTGGCTAATGTTGCCATTTTTCCTGTCGACCGTGAAGTTGATGCTCGGATACAGATCAACCGAAATGTCGCCCATTTTAGATTTGTGGATGACCATACTATCCTTGCGTATGATTTTGACGAACTATGCGAGTGGATCGAATGGTACGAGAAATTACTGTTGAGTCACAAAATTGGCCCAGCAGTGAATGCTGACAAATACGACCCTCCCAGTCTAAGAGTTTGGCTCAAAGATCGTCAAAAAAAGTTGGCAAGCGCTGAGTTTATACTCAACCGACATCACAAAAATCGGGATACGGCGATTTCCGAGACAAAATTGGATGGCAGAAACCCCACCAAGCTTCTAACCAAAACGTTGGCACAGGTCTCAGAAATCGCGATGGGTAACATCGATGTGCTCGACGACGGAGACATTCGCACCCTTTTGACCCGGTTAGAGTGGTTGCTCCTCGCGGAGATACCTGATCGGGAACTCCGCGCCGACACGCGGGCGGCGTTTGCGGCTGGTCAAATCGCCCGGTTGGCGACCACGTTAATTGAAGAAACCGACGGACTCGTTGAAGCGTCTCGCGAAGTGGCTTCTCTTAGGGCAAAGCTTCGCAATGAAACAGCCAAAACGAAAACGGGTTCGATCAAGCTCAGATTGCACATAAAAACGGCCAAATATGTTTCATTGCAAAATGAATATCGCGATGCAGAGTTAAAGAGACTCACTCACGTGTTCGGTTTGCTTTTTCAGGCCTTTAAGGAATTTCCGGCGAAAGCTCAGTTGTACCACCGGCTTCACCAGTTTTGCCGACTTACGGGATATCATGGAATAACACAGATCGCTGACTGGATTGGCGAGCAGCAAGATCAGGGTCACCACGCATGGGCGGAATATTATGCAGGACTCACACTGCAAATTCTTGGAAGTAGCAGCCTGGTCTGCGCAAAGAATATGATTTCCGGCTCGACCTTGAGGTCCGAGAAATCCGCATCTCAGCGCCACTTGGAAGAGATCGCGACGCTATCTCCTGAAACATTTGGGCAGGCACTCAGCAGTGTGGCTTGGTTCCACAAATCTGCACAAACCGGATTCTCGATGTCGCTTCGCGCCACGGCATCAACGCTCGAAAAACACCCGAAATTCGGTGGGCTGGCTAAGCAGCTGTCCCAGTGCGCCGCAAATAATCTTCTGGCTCAAGACGGAAAGATTGAAGTCGATTGCCTCGCCGCCACTGGGTATTCAGCAGGCGTATGGGCGCACAGAGCCGAGCAATATTTGAGTTCTGGGGAGGAACCGTCGGAGGCATGGACCGCAATGGTGTCCAACTTTGATTTCTCTTTGAATACCGACGTTAACGCTGCCCGTCGCTATCCCAAAAAGCTCTCAGATTCGGCGTGGGTGGCGATTTCAAAACCTGACGTTCTTAAGAAGAACGATGCGGGTTGGGTCCGGGAGGCGATTGGAGACCGCGCGGATCGATTACATCAGGCAAAATTGAACCGCGGACACGCTTTTACTTATGCGGTCGGTAATATTGCAGAGATGGACGATACTTGGATCAGTCTCTCTCGATGGGTGCAAGATCTGAAGAAGAACGACGACCCGTTCGATCCCCGACGCAGTGAATGGACCGCGCTCGAGATAATTCGGCTGTTGCTTCAAAAATCATTTGCGATTGACGAGTCGAAAAACCTTCTGGACGCAATAAACCCGAACAATATATTTTTGCCGCTTGCATGGTCCTCTCACCGCCCACATGAGCTCAACACCTGGGAAAACTGGCGCGCCATAGTCACGGAAAATGGTGAGTTGAGAATTAGCGAGGGTATAAACCGCATCGCTGATTACCGGTTCCGAATTTACGAATCTGGAATTAGGGACGGCTCACCGTGGGAGGGTTACTTTCATTCAATTGGGCGTCTCTTACTCGGTTTGCTAGTGTTCGATTTCCGGGCACCACCAATTTGGAATATTCGCGGAAACGAGCAAGCTGTACCATTCCCGATTGGCGAGTTTTCCCAACAATTGGCTGTCTCAACATCAACACTAAAAATTCTTCAAAGCGCTCTGGAAAAGCGTAGCGCCGAGACTCGCAGTTTCAACCGGATGTGGTCGTTGTTTGGTTGGCCTAAGGGGGTTCCACCAAACGATATTGATTTTGACCCTCCAACCCTCGAAGACCCCAATCAGGTAGTTGCAGCCATTGATGAGGCTCAACGGAACTTAATCGAGAACCAAATATCGGTATCAAACAGCCAACCTCGCCAACTGATCCCGGTTCGGCTTTCCGGGCCCGTATTGGGCGTCGAGGACGGCGATGCAGAATTGGATCCACTCGATGGTCAGTGATGTGATGAAGGTTGGTGTAATTCAAACGTCTCTCAACGCAGAAGCAGCGTGGGAACACTCGGAAAATGTAGGTGGGGACTGGAAGCAGTCGGTTCGAATATCAGCGGTCGAAGAAAATCGTGCGGTTAAAGAAATTCGACAATACCTTTCGTCGCTCAACAATTCGGACAACAAGCCAGATATCATTTTGTTACCAGAGTTGGCCGTTCCGTTAGGTTTCCAAAAACGTCTCGAGAATATTGCCAGCTCAATGCAATCCATCATAATCGCCGGGTTTGATTACAGGATAATTGACGACGCACCAAACAGCACTGTTCGCAATGAAGCATTAGTAATCATCCCAAGGAAACTGCGGGGCAAAAAAATCTCTTCGAAGCTGGAGGTGAAACGTGTCGGTAAAACACACCCTTCGGCTGGTGAACATACTAAATTTAGTGAGATGTCGGTTGTTTTTCAGAGCAGCCCAACTGTGTGGCTATTCGAGAGCAACGAACTTGGATCGTTTGGGGTCGCCGTTTGCTATGATTTTATGGATTTGGATCGAATCGTCATGTATCGCGGAAAAGTACAAACCCTTTTTATCCTAGCATTTAACCGAGACATAACGTCGTTCGATCACATCGCCGAAGCCATCGCTCGAATGGTTTTTTGCAATGTTGTGGTCTGCAACTGCGGACACTACGGCGGATCGTTGGCCGTCTGTCCGTATCGCGAACCGTTTGAACGAACCATCTATCGTCATTCCGGGATGGGCTTGCCAAACGCCCAATTAGTCCAACTGCCAATTGCTTCGATGCTATCTCATCAATCGGGATCACCTGCAGCGGGCAAGCGATTCAAAAGCCTGCCTGCTGGCTTTGTCGTCCCCGCAACCTTGGTCACAGAAGTAGTGCCGATCGCACCGTCTAAGCTCAGTGAGGACTCTTAACATAGCTGAGACTGCCTGAAGGCAGCGAATTCCGTATTCGCCACTTTGGAGACAAAAACAGATGGGTGTAGAAGTGCGCCGCCGCAATGCATCAAGACACTTCGACTAGTCCGATCGTCGGAGCCAGCTTTGCTCATCAGCCAGCACTTGCTCTCATTTTGGGCAGATACCGATACAACGTAGGCCTAGATACACCCAACTTCTCCGCGATCTCAGCAACGGTCAGCACCCTTCCAGCTAGCAAGGCCCTAGCCGCCCGGAGATCCTTCTCGGTCAACTTCGGCTTCGCCCCCAGCGTCTTGCCACTCGCCCGTGCTGCATCAAGGCCTGCCATAGTGCGCTCCCTGATGATCCCCCGCTCGAATTCCGCCAGTGCCCCGAACAAATGAAACACCAGCTTGCCGCCAGGTGTGGTCGTGTCGATAGCCTCAGTGACAGACCGGAAGCCAACACCGCGCTCCCCAAGCGCTTCTACCGTCTCGATGAGTTGTTTCAACGACCGCGCCAGACGGTCCAGCTTCCACACGACGATGGTGTCCCCCTTGCGGGCGATATCAAGCGCTCTCATGAGCTCCGGGCGGTCACGCTGGGCACCGGATGCCCGCTCCTCGAAAACGCGCTCACAGCCCTCCTCAGCGAGGCTTTGGAGCTGCAGGGCCGGATCCTGTTCACGTGTTGAAACGCGGGCATAGCCAATCAGCATGTCTTATCCTCGGTGTCTCACTATTGGTGCGACCATACATTTGAGACATATCTATTACAAGACACCCTTTCAAGACATGATTGATGGGTAGAATGAATACCAGCGGGGGTCTCCCGCGAGTGTCTCAAAGATGATCGTCAGTGAGACATAGCGGGAATTGTACGCTGGGGTGGTCGCAGCTGCTTGCACAGAAGCAACGACAGCCGTGCTTGCACCTATCCGTCGCTCTGACTTGGTGAGACGACGCACATGACCATATCTCCGAGCCCCATAGAGGAGCCCGTCGGGAGAAGGATGAGGTCGACAACCCCTTCATCGTAGAATGCAACGATCAATGTTTCGTTGGGACGAGCGGGCCAGGGCGCAAAGATATTACCTTGATAGGCCATGCGAAACTTTTGCTGCGCGGATAACTCAGCCTGGTCCAGGTCGGAAGGTAGGCTACGAGTATCGACACCACCAAACCCACACACTTGCCACCAACCTGGCTTTGAGAGCTGTTCCCAGTCCACCTGATAGAATATCGGGCCGTCTTGCGCGGCAGCGACCTCCGCCTGTATCCAGTGATAGTCAGGGTGTAGCCAATCGTGGCGGTACGGACGCCAAATACCCGTTCCCAACACCAGTACGACTGCCATGAACGCTAGAACCACACGCCGCATTAGAGCGCTCCTCAGAAGCAGAAACATACCGTTGACCATAGGTGGGGTCGGTAGGGCCAACAGGTCAAGAGTGTGGCGAGGAGCATGAGGATGTTTCTCCCCCTCACCAACTTCGAATTAGCTACTCTTCCGGTAGCAGAACCCACATCGCTCTCAGAGCCGCCCTCACAGCCCCAACAACAATTGATGACCCACTTTCACGGATGATCCCTTGCGGTCCATTGGAGCAGCCCCACGAGCCTCTGACACGTCAGCATTGGTCGGCATCGAGCTGAGCAGGGTTTCACCCGCATCATCAAGGGTAATGGCGCATCGCTTCAGATGGGTCCGAAGACCCTCCTGTCCCTGCTCACTCCAGAAGACCGCTTTGCGGAAACCTGATGGCATCACCTTGGACACGATGAACTGGAGCGGGTCACGGGCGAGGACGTGATTGGCGTTGAGGTAGCCGAGTGCTTGAGATTTCTTGGACATAGCGAGGCCTTTCAGGCAAGCGCCGACCTCCCCAGCGAGGAGGATCAGAGTTGATTGGATTGATGGGGGGGGGTGTGGGCGGTACGGCCTGAGGCAGCCGCCGTGAGGACGGGTTAGTCGCAGGTGCGGGTTGAGGGGGCAGCTGTCGAGGTAGAAAATAGACACCCCATGGGGGGGAATGCGGATGCCTACCTGAGTTATGACCCTTCAGGTAAGCTCATCAGATAAATCGACCTCCCGTGAACCCCCTCAGGTACATCGCCGGGATCATCGTCAGGATGGTCGGGAGGATCCCTATCGATCCCCCCTGTAATGATTATCACCTGTGGCATGGCTCCACTCTCGATCATCCTAGAGTTCCATCTTTAGGTTCCATCTTTAGGATAGGCCTTGAGATGCCCTATAGTATGCATACCCTCTAGGGTGGGCAGTAATCGTCGAGGCCTTACCAGGCAGCGTACTTCGTGCCACTCCTCCGGCCTGTCACACCACACCTCTTCAAGAACATCCAGAGGCCCGCCCTCAAGAGGGTGGGAGGATCCCTATCGATCCCCCTTGTATTGTTATTACCCTGAGGCATGGCTCCACTCTCGATCATCCCAAGGTTCATCCTAAGGATCATCCTAAGGATCATCCTATCGATAGCCCTTGAGTATGCCTCACCCCTAGAGGGGGCAGTAATTGGCAAACCCTTACTCTGTTGGCAATTTGCGCGAGACCTGGGGTGGAGGTGCTCCTACCCAACCTCACCAACAACGCCCTGCCAATCGAGCGCATCGAGGATGGGTCGAAAGATCTCAACATCCACTTTGTTGCCGTAGGTGCCATACGTGATGTTGTTTGGACGGTGGCCAACGATCAACTGAGCCGTGGCCTCTTGCACGCCGTCCGAATGCAGACGGCTGAGCAAAGTATGTCGGAAGCTGTGAAACACCTTCGTCCTCCCAAAGCCCAATGATGATTTCAGTTCACTGAAACGGTTGCTGATCGACTGCTTGCTCATGGGCTGTCGCACCCATTCCTTGATCACAGATCTCAACACCGCAGGACAAGGCAGCACCCGAACACCGGCATCAGTCTTGGTGCTCTCTCGGTCGATGATGATCAGGTCCCGCTCCTCATCATAGCGTAGCCCTGCTACCTCCATCGCCCGTGTCCCGGTGTACAACGCAATGATCATCGCTCGCTTCAACCGCACCGACTTGCACTTGGCGAAAAGCAGCTTCAGATCGTCCTCGGTCCAGATATCTCGGTTCAGCTTCGCAACGCCGACGTCCACACGGAAACGCTTCCAGATCGATGGGTCTAATCCCTCATGGGACCACAGCCCACACAACGCGGTTTGCTGGTTCGCTATTGATTTGCGTGATCGCTTCTTGGCCTCACCCTGGATGAACTTCCGTGCGAGTGTCGGAGTGACCCGATCAACGATGGGCAGCACTTCGCTGGCTCTATTCAAGAAGCGCCGATATTCCGTCTTTGTACCTTCAGTGACGTTCGCGACCGCCAACCAAGCCTCACCAGCCACTTTTATTGAAATACTTCCGGTTGCCGCTGCTAGGCGATCCCGTAGATCACGCCCCTCATTGGTCTGATCCACATACCGATCTCGGACAATTGCGATATCATCAGAAGATGAGCTGTCCTCCAAGTGGCCCGCACGTACGCCCCAGCGTATCGCGGCGGCATCCAACTCTTCACGCAAGACATCAGATGCGGTTACTGGTTCAGCTTCAGTCGAGAGCAACGGCGGCTCGCCTTGTTCTTGCTGGTGCGCTTTGTAAAGCTGCTCAAGTTCCGATGAAGAGCCCCCTTCTCGAAGGTTCTGCCAGATTGCATCCAGCTCCTTGAGGCGAACATCTCGGCGTCGACGGGCTTCCATCACATCGCGCGTCTTCAAGCTCTCCTCAACGACAGTCTTGCCGTAAACAATCGCGACGTCGCTGGGGACCCGCTTTCGCACGTACCAAGTCTTGCCGCGTCGCTTCAAATCGTAGTTCACAGTCCGCATCCTAGGCATACCGAATTCCCGCTATGTGGGACGGTTTGTGGGACAACGCAAGCTGATAAAATCAATTGTTCCAACAATTTAAGGACTTGTCGGAGAGTGGTAGCGGGAGTGAGACTTGAACTCACGACCTCAGGATTATGAGTCCTGCGCTCTAACCAGCTGAGCTACCCCGCCACACGGGCTTCCCGAGGGAAGGCCCGCCGTATACGCGGACCGCCCGTGACTGGCAAGCCACGGGCGGTCCTTGATGTCAGTACTTTGTGCGTTTAGGCGCTGCGCACTTCCTCTAGGAAGGTGGTCACAGAATCCTTCAATCCGGTGGACTGGCGTGAAACGGCCAGTGAGGCTTCCAGAACCTGGCCGGCGCTCTCACCGGTTTCAGCTGTGGCCTGATCGACTTCCTGAATGTTGTCGAACACATCACGCGTGCCGTCAGCCGCTTCCTGGGCCGAGCGCGTAATTTCGCTGGCGGCTGCTCGTTGCTCTTCCATCGCCGCGGCGATCGCAGTGGAAATCTCGCTCATCTCATGGATGGTGCCACCAATGGAGCCCATGGCATCAACAGCCAAGGATGTTGCGTCCTGGATGCCGGAGATATGTTCGGAAATATTCTGCGTCGCTGCACCGGTCTGGCTCGCCAAGGCCTTGACCTCGGAGGCCACGACAGCAAAGCCCTTGCCTGCCTCACCGGCTCGAGCCGCCTCAATCGTCGCGTTGAGTGCAAGCAGATTGGTCTGCTCGGCGATATCGTTGATCAGACCGACAATATCATCAATCCGCTTGGCCGCCTCATCAAGGCGTTGCACATCAACATTGGTTTTCTCAACTTGATCAACCGCATTACCGGCAATCTCGGTCGAGCGTCCAATCTGATGACTGATTTCGCCAATCGAAGAGACCATTTCCTCGGCCGCCGCAGCCACGGTCTGAACGTTTTGCGAGGCGCCCTCAGACGCCTGGGCAACCGCCGCGGACTTGCCGGTAGTCGCGGCAGCCGTGGAGCTCATAGCCCGTGCATAATTTTCCATCTGGCCCGCGGCTTCACCGACCTGGTTAAGCGAAGCGGAGGATTCTTCCTCGAAGCCCTGGATCAGGCTTTCGACAGCGGAAGAGCGCTTTTCCTTCATGCGACGCTCTTCTTCCGTTTCCGCCTCCAGACGCACCCGCTCGATAGCATTTTGACGGAAGACGTCGACGGAACGCGCCATATCACCAATTTCGTCATTGCCGGGCGTGAAGCCTAGATTGACGTCGCTATTGCCGTCCGCCAATGCGCTCATGGTATCTGCCATCACGCTAATACGCTTGAGCAGCATCCGATTAACGTAGAACCAGGCGATCACCGCCGCGATAGCGAGACCGATCAGGGCGATTGAGATCAACAAGATACGCCCCATGACAACGGTAGAATTGGCTTCACCCGTCGCGGCCGACACACGCGCTTCAACCAGCGACTTAAAGTCGCCGACATGAACCAACAGCGTTTCCGCCGTAATTTGTGATTCAGCCACCACAGCCTCGGCCTCAGCCATCGCTGCCAACTCGGCCTTGCGCAGCTCAAAAAGGCCGGCATCACCGTCACCCACATCGATGAAGTTATTGGTCAGAGTCGCCAGTGCTGGAGAGACGCTGCCACCGGCAATCGCCAGATTGACCATCAAATCCCCTGCGGTCTCATCCCAGCGTTCCCAGACTTCGTCGACCTCAGCTTCACTCACCTTGCTGGTCAGCTCAGAATATTGCGTCATCATCAGATTGGCAGAATTGGCGATCCGCAACAGCGTTTCGATTTCACCTTCATCATTCGAATCGAGGGCGTCCTCGACACCCTCCACGACGGAAGCGCGCGAATTATTGGCGGCTATTAGTGTTGACTGGATGCGATCCCGGACTTGCAAGCGTTGCTGAACAACGTCGTTTGTCTGATCCACCATTTCCGCCAGGGCACTTACGGCGATCGTCAAAGGCTGTGTTTCAGCCTCACCCGACAGACGCCTTAAATCTGCGACTTCTTCAGACAGTTCGAGCCGTAGCGAGGCGACTTCAGCGAATCTCTCAAGCCGACTTTCCACTGTCGGAGACATCGACAAGGCGTCCAGCGACGCCGCCATGGTTCGCGAATTCTCGCTCAACGCATCCACCGCGATCGTTTCCGGTATCGCTCGCTCCGTGAGCTCCTGGACCGCTGAGTTCGTCGAGTTAAACCCGGTGACCCCCACAATAGCAGCAATCAGCGTCATAACTGATGTAAGACCAAAGGCTGCCAGCAGCCTTACACGAACACTGGAAGTCTTATCCAGAAACTTAGCGAGCACAGAATTCATAGTTACGGCCTCTTAAGGTTAACAACCTCGGACACAAGAAATCACGGCGACGCTAACGCGCCGCCGTAAATGAAACCTTATTATTGTGATCGCGCTCTGATCTTTTCGTCGAGCGGTATTGTTTTACTGGTGTTTAGCCGTCAAATTTTTTAACAGCTCTTAGCCGCCAAGGCCGAAATCGAAGCGTTGTTGGACGCCTTCCGTGGCCTCTGAGTCCGGCGCATAGGCCCAACCTTCGATGGCACGAGTCACCGCACGATCAAAAACACCGTTTGGATCTGCCTCAACAACACTCACATTCTCGACAACACCATCCGGCGAGATTGTGTATTGAACGATCGCATAACCTTCGATACCGCGACGCTCTGCGCCCCGCGGATAGGCTGGCGCTTCAACAGCCGTGCGTTCACGGTCTGTCTCCTGGGCCATGGCCGGTGTTGCTGCAAAACCCATCGCGGTCATTGCCGCTGCAATAAAAATCTTAACTGTCGTTTTCATCGACATGCCCTTCATCCATTTTAGCGCTCACGATGTACCCCGTGTTCCGCGCTGTTGTTCCGTTCGGGTCATTGCTTGCCCGACGAGATGGAGAATGCACCAAAGCGATTGCCAAACGCTTAAACCGGTTTCGAAAATTCTATCGATTCGTGTTTTTATTAGCTGTGCAATATCAATAGACTAGCAGTTGGCCATGCGACACATTATGGCGCTGTATCAGAACGAAACACAAATCCGGCTTGGCATGGTAAACAGACACTAAACACCATGGATAAAATGCATTTCAAATGCCATACTTACAGCCACGAGCAGCGGTGTGACGTGCCATTTCAGCGTCAGGGTTTCCGGCTTTCCCTGTTGACTATGAAACTTGCCAATCAATCTTCAAGGCGACTCAATACAAATGAATCTCGACCAGACCCGTTTCCCGGCTGAGCAGCTGGTTTCATTTATTGAGTCCGCACTGACGGCGGCCGACACCCGCAAAGAGGACGCGGCCGAGATTGCGCGTCATCTCGTTGACGCCAATCTCACAGGTCATGACAGCCATGGCATAGGCATGCTGCCCGCCTATATCGCCCACATCCAGGGCGGACAGGTCAATATCACTGCAACCGACATCACCCGCAGCGATAAGGGCGTCATTATCCAGCGCGATGCCGATTCGGGTTGGGGCAAGCCGGCCGCCCGTCGCCTGATCGAAACCGCCATAGAGAAGTGCCAGCAAAATGGTCTTGCCGCGGCCACACTGGGCAATGTCCATCATCTTGGCCGAATCGGCGCTTATGGAGAACAGGCAGCCGCTGCAGGCCTCGTCTCCATGCACTTCGTCAGCGTCGCCGACCACGCGCCTCTGGTTGCGCCGTTTCGCGGCTCTGACGCGCGCTTCGGAACCAATCCGGTCTGCATAAGTTTCCCCGCCACCAACAAAAGGCCCAGTTTTTTGCTCGACATGGCGACCAGCAAGATCGCACTCGGCAAGGTCCGCGTCGCTGCGAATAAAGGTGAGAAAGTGCCACCGGGCTCACTGATCAATGAACACGGCATGGAAACAGAAGATCCGACGGGTATGAGCGGCTTTGAGATGAAAGGCGCGCTCCTGCCCCTGGGCCGCCATAAGGGATATGGCCTCGGCTTCGCCTGCGAACTTCTCGCTGGCGTCCTGTCGGGCGCAGGAACGCTGCAGCCGGGCAATCCACGCAAGGGCGGTATCCAGAACCGCATGCTGTCCATCCTCATCGCGCCTGACGCCTTCGGCGATACGGACTGGATGGATGAAGAAGTCGACGCGATGAGTGACTACGCCCTCGCCTCCCCGCCGATGGATTGGGACAGCCCGGTTCTCTACCCTGGTGATCCAGAACGCGCCTGGCGCGGCAAACGCGAACGCGACGGCGTGCCGCTGGATGAAGTAACCGTGGAGCAGTTGAACAACGCAGCGAATAAGGCTGGTTCCAGCGAGCGGCTTTAGTCTCCCTTCACAATACCAAACACCGCCAACACCTCTGCATCAATCCGCATCGGGCGACGCGTCACGCTGCTTAGCCGGCACCATTCCGTCACCGCCCTCGCCGAGAAGCGTTTTGCGCCCGGTTTGCGGATATCGACATGGCGGTTGAAGCGGGCGCCTTTATAGTCACCCAACCAGGTACGGATCTCGGCGGTTTCGCCGGGCAGGATCGGATCGCGGTATTCTATGGTGTGCTTGAGCGCCACCCAGACTTCGCT
>JAQXCQ010000199.1 GCA_029251785.1 Maricaulis sp.
GTCAGGTGGAGCGGCGGCGTTAGCGCGCCTTCATTATCGTGGCAATCATATCCATGGTGAATGGCCCGGGTCGAGAATCCCTTGATCTTGTCCATAACGCAAAGCTCCAACTGAAAATATCTAGAACTGATATAATAGCGCGTCGCTAGACGCAGGTGCTTGCGCAAACTGTCACAGTGGTTCCAAATATTAGCATTATCTGCCAATAATGAGGCATGGACACCAAAGATCAGCAAATCATCCGCGCCTTGCAGCAAAATGCGCGCATGACTAATCAGGAACTCGCCGCGGCGGTCAACCTGTCACCATCGCCGTGTCTGCGCCGGGTCCGCCTGCTTGAGAAGGCCGGAGCGATCCGCGGCTATGCCGCCATCGTCGACCAGAAAATCGTTGGCTATCCGCTGACCGTTTTCATGCGCATCCGCCTGCAACAGCACAGCGCCGATATTGTGATGGCGTTTGAGGATCGAATCGCCCGGCTTGATGAGGTGATGGAGTGTTATTTGATCACCGGCGAGGCCGATTACAGCCTGCGCATTCTGGCGCGCAGTCTGGAAGATTATGAGCGGTTTGTGCGCGACGAGATCCACGCTATTCCGGGCATCGCCTCAATGGATACCAGTTTTGCCTACAGCATGATCAAGCAACGCTTTGTCTTTCCGGACTAAGAGCCGAGCGGGTCGGCAGACCTACATGAAGTAGAGCAACATCATGCCGCCAACTGATGCGACGGAGGCAGAAAGCCATTTACGCCCGGGCATCGACGATGCCGACGGTCGATATGATTTGGGGGTCCCGGATTTATGTCCCTGTGACGCCTCCACCGATTCTGACCGCGCTTGCGTGGCCGCGCGAATGCGCCCGACCGTCGATTGAAGTGCGTAGGAACGTTCAATGATTCCAACGGCGTCATCCATCGCCCAGGGCAGGTCCTCGGGCAGGTAATTGGTACCCGTTTTCAGGAATTGCACCATTAAAAGCTCACCGCCACGATCATCAGCGACATAGCGCGGACCTATTTCGAACAACACAATGTCGGGGACATCAGCGACGATGACCGATATTGTCGACGTCTTCCAGGCGATATCACTTCTCAGCTCTTCCTCAGTGCTCACGCAAAGGTCAAACCGCGCATCCAGCGCGCCGCGGAGCGCGTCCTCAACCATGCAATATTGCGCCACATAACGGTCACGGGTCTGCTCTCGCCTGGCGACGCCCTTTGTCCAATATGTGTCTAATTCCACCGCCAAGATTATCTCCATAGGCATGGATGTCGCGGGATAATACGCCTGAGAGGAGATAAATCAAAATTGGTGAATTATCCAGACCTGATTGACGCGATCGAAAAGCTTTAAATCCCATGACAAAGACCACCCCCGATTCATGACAGTTGGCACTGTCCCCCTAGGCCCGTCTCTCACTAGGCTTTTCAGCGTCGGAGAAGCTCCGGCGTCAGAACAAAGGAGAGACCCCATGACGTTACCCAACACCCTGGCAAAACCGGGACAAATTTCCATAATTGCCCTGGCACTCACCATGATGAGCGCGACCAATGCCGCCGCACAGGATAGCAGCGCAGCGCAAAAACCTGCGCATGCCCTCGCGTGGATGCTGGGTGAGTGGGAGGGCTCAGGTTGGCAGATGGATCGCACCGGTACGCGAAACAGCTTCGACGTTTACGAGCGCGCCGATGCCATTGTTGGCGGTCATGCTGTCACATTCACCGGTCGCGGCTACGCTCCTCGGGGCGGTGGTGACACCGGAGCGCTGGTGCACGATGCCTTCGGTCTGATCACGCATACACCCACCGGCTACCAAATGCGTGCCGTGACGTTTGCCGGTCATCAGCAGGACGTTGACATGACGATCACCGAACATGGCTTCGAGTGGGCGCTGCAGCTTGGCCCTGATACACGGATTGTCTATACCGCTCGTCTTGACGGCGAAGAATGGCTTGAGGCGGGCGCCTATTGGCCTGCGAACGGTCCTTGTCGACAGACCTTTGAAATGCGTCTGACGCGTGTCGGTGATTGATCAATCCGACATTTTATCGAGCGCCTGGGAGATGTCGGTGATCAGATCGTCGGCATCCTCAAGGCCGATTGAGAACCGGATTAGAGCGCCCGGGTGGCGCCGGCGCGATGTTGAGCGCTTGAGCTGCGGGTCGCAATGAATAGCTAGGCTTTCAAAGCCTCCCCAGGAGAACCCCAGTCCAAACAGGTCGAGTGAATCGAGGAAGCGAATACTGTGTTTGTTATTCCATTCCCGGAAGGTGACGGAAAACAGACCACAGGATCCTGTAAAATCGCGCTTGAATAGCTGATGGTCAGGATGCGACGGATGGGCAGGGTGCAAAATACTGCCAATCTCGGACCGCGAGGATAGCCAGTCCGCGATCCTGAGCGATGATTGGGCGGCGCGCTGCATCCGTAATTCCAGGGTGCGTAATCCACGTAAAATCAGGTAGGAATCGTCCGGGGCGGTCACAATTCCCAGCCCTCTTTCCATTTCCCGGAGCCGGTCAGCCATCACCTCATCCCGGGCCACAACCGCGCCCATCATCACATCAGAATGACCGCCCGCATGTTTGGTCAGGGCCTGAACGGCCAGGTCGACCCCCATCTGCAATGGCTTAAACGTAAGTCCCGCACTCCAGGTATCGTCGATGATGGAGATAACGCCCTTGCGGCGCGCAATCTCGGCAATCATCGGCACATCCTGTAGCTCCATGGTCAAAGAGCCAGGCGATTCCAACAGAATGGCCTGCACGTCATCGGTCATCAAACCTTCAATTTCAGGTCCAATATGAGGATCATAGAATGTCGCAGTGACGCCGTAGCGCGGAAGGGTATTCAGCACAAACCCCCGCACAGGCCCATAGACACTATCGCTTACCAGTACACGCCCACCGGCCGTTACAGCGGTCAGAATAGACAGCGTATTGGCCATCATGCCCGAACAGGTCAGGGCGCAGCCGGCACCGCCTTGCAATTCACACAACGCCGCGCGAAGTGATCTTTGTGACTCAAGCCCCACGCGCCCGTAATGAGGTCGACCCTCCGGGAAATTATACAATTGAGCTGCCGAGGGCGCGAGAATTGTCGAGCCACGTTCAATCGACGGATTGACCAGACCACGGTCGTCATGCGGGCGACCCAGTCGAGTCAAGCGTGTGGCATCCTTCATAGGGTCTTATCCTTGGATAGTGTTGGTTTGGCTTGAGGGAAAGGTCACCAATGTCGCGCGATCGGTCAAGTCTTAGCCGGGTTTCTAATCGCCACCAGTCTCGATAGGTGTGTCTGTTCGCAAACCCCACTCGGTCCAGGACCCGTCATAAACAGACGCCTCAATTCCCTGAAGTTTCAGATCGAGCGCGAGTATGCATGCCGTCACGCCGGAACCACATGTGGTTATCACAGGTTTCATTCCAGACAGACCCGCATGGGCGAATGCTTCGGGGTCTCTTTGCATGCGTCCATCCTCATCAAGCAATCGGGGAAACGGCAGGCTAAGCGATCCCGGAATATGTCCCGCGCGCATGCCCGCGCGTGGCTCTGCCGCTGTTCCCGCGAACCGGGCCGACGGACGCGCATCAAAAATTTGGTGACTGCCGCTGGAGCTGGCCGCCAGCACATCATCACGATCGGCTAGTAGATGGGATTGAAATGCGCTCTTGAAACTGCCTTTTGCGATGGTGCTTTGGGGTGCCGCGACGACTTTGCCACCCGCTTCACTCCAGGCCGGGAGTCCGCCATCCAGCACACGGACATTCTCATGTCCCATCAATCGAAACATCCACCACACACGGGCCGCCGAAAACAATCCGTAGCGGTCATAGACAATCAGGGCGCTGTCCGAATTAATTCCCAATGCCTTGGCGTGAGCCTCAAACTCTTGCGGGCTCGGTACCATATGCGGCAGGGGATTGGATTCATCTTTCACCGTGTCGATATCAAAGGTCACCGCCCCGGGAATAAATCCGTCAGCGCGTGATTTTGGCCCCGCCGGAAAAGTCCAGCTTCCATCAAGGAATATTGTTTTGGGTGTATCAAGGCGCTGGCGCGCATCGGCTGCGCTGATTAGTGGAGATGTCATCACGTCATCCACCCGGCGAGGGGTAAACCCTGCTGTTTGAGGAATTCTGCATTGTACAATTTCGACTGATAGCGGGATCCGTGATCACACAGCAGCGTCACAATCGTATGTCCGGGCCCCATTTCCTTTGCCATCTCTATGGCCCCGCCGATATTGACGCCGGACGAACCGCCCAGACACAAACCATCTTTCTCGACCAGATCGAAAACAATCGGCAGCGCTATTTCGTCGCTGATCCGGTAGGCGCGATCAACGACGACATCCGCCAGGTTTGCTGTCACCCGGCTCTGTCCAATTCCTTCAGTAATTGATGAACCTTCACCTTTAAGCTCGCCATGCGTGTACCATCCGTAAAGCGCGGCACCGCCCGGATCGGCGAGGCCGATCTGAATATCCTTGTTTTTCGCTTTCAGAGCATTCGAGACGCCGCCGAGGGTACCTCCGGAACCAACTGAACACACAAAGCCATCAATCTTGCCGCCTGTCTGATCCCAAATTTCCAATCCTGTGGTGGCGGCGTGAAAATCCCGATTAGCGACATTGTCGAATTGCTGCGTCCAAACCGCACTGCCGGGATTGGCTTCGTTTAGCTGTCGGGTGTATTCACCCGACCAGCGGGCGAAATGTTTGGGGTTGGAATAGGGAACGCCGTCAACTTCGATCAGCGTTGCGCCCATCATCCGAATTTCAGCCTTCTTTTCTTCAGACTGGTTGCGAGGAAAGATGATCACGACCTTATAGCCCAGTGCGGCCCCGACCATGGCCAGACCAATACCGGTATTTCCCGCTGTGCCTTCAACGATAGTACCGCCGGGGCGCAAGGCACCGGAGGCTTCAGCCGCACGCACCAGTCCAAGCGCTGCCCGGTCTTTGAGCGAACCGCCCGGGTTCAAAAATTCAGCCTTGCCCAATATCTCACATCCCGTGTCCTCCGACGCGCGATTCAATCGTATCAGGGGGGTATTCCCGATGAGGTCGATGACAGAAGCAGGGTGAGCCAAGGCAATCTCCGGACTTTTGATGTCTGTGCTTGGATATAGGCGCGTCCCACTGGTTCTCAAAGACCGTTTCGGAGCGCATTACAGATAACGTCGACAGACACCCCCTTGCCACGGCAGAGTAAAAGGCCGAAATGAAGGCCGTATCCTTTGTCCTATACCTGTCCAGTCGCACGATGCGTCGGATCGCCCAGGGAGTTTGCTCGTGAGCCAGCCCAATTCAGTCGTCAACGTTCCACGCCCCGGTCGAAGCCCGATCGAAATTGCCAATGATCGAAAGCTCGTCATGATCGCGGGGCCTTGCCAGCTAGAAAGTCGGCAACATGGCCTAGACGTGTCTGCGGAACTCAAAGAAATCGCGGACCGATTGAATGTCGACCTGATTTACAAGACTTCCTTTGACAAGGCCAATCGCACCAGCCTCTCAAGCCAGCGCGGCCTGGGTCTCAAGGACTCTCTTCCGATTTTTGCGGAGATCCGTGAAACCACCGGCCTTCCTGTGCTGACCGATGTCCATTCCGAAGCGCATTGCGCTATGGCCGCTGAAGCCGTCGACGTATTGCAGATCCCGGCCTTCCTGTGCCGCCAGACGGACCTACTCATCGCAGCGGCAAAAACCGGTAAGGCGATCAATGTTAAAAAGGGTCAGTTTTTGGCGCCTTGGGACATGAAAAATGTCGTCCACAAATTGGTCGAAGCCGGGAATCCAAATGTCATGACCTGTGAACGTGGAGCCAGCTTTGGTTACAACACACTGGTTTCGGATATGCGATCCCTACCGATTATGGCATCGATCGGCGCACCCGTTGTCTTTGACGCGACCCATTCGTGCCAGCAGCCAGGCGGGCAGGGCACAACATCGGGCGGTCAGCGCGAATTCGTCCCGGTCCTTGCGAGGGCGGCAGTTGCCGTCGGTGTAGCAGCGGTGTTCATCGAGACGCATGAGGATCCGGACAATGCGCCGTCCGATGGTCCAAACATGGTTCGGCTGGATGAATTTGAGACTTTGGTCTCGGATCTGCTGGCCTATGACGCTCTGACCAAGGGCCTGTGACCTAGTATTCGCGACGATCCGGAATTGGAGTGACCGGGGCTTCACGCACATCTTCGGGCGCATTTAATTCGGGTGCCCAGCGTCGTTCCTCTACGAGGATCTCGAGCAATGTTTCTGCGCGCCTTGCCGCATCAAGGCGGAGATCTTCATAGAATAGATTGAACGGCGGCTCGCGATAATCTTCGGCCAAACGGGACGGTCGACGCAGTGAAGACGCGCGCGGGCGTTCCGTCATCAATAGACCGTCGGTGCATTGGGCCCCCGTCTGTGCGGGTATCGGTACAGGCATGCTGTCAGACGTGAAACCCTCCGCAGCGACGCCTCCGCGATGCTGCCGGCTCGATGCATATTCAGTCGTCCGCGCAGACAGGATCGGGTTGACGCACAACAAGCCGCGCCCTTCGACAAAGGCCAGTTCGCCCTCCGGGCTCCAACTCATGGTTCGTTCGGTCAGGATGCGGATGCGCCGTTCTTCACTGGGCAGAACGGCCGAGAAGGAATTGACACAGCGAATATCCAGGTCGGTTTCACACGGCGGAATACTGAGCAATGGACCGGCGAATAAATCCAGCGGAACCGGTGTTTCCAAAAGATACGCCGTCACCAGGCGCGCGGTAAGATCCTCATTACCCGCAAATCGGTTCATCAGGAGGCCCAGGGCATGCAGGCCGCCCTGACCAACGCCGACCAAGATTATCGGGCGCTCCTCACCAATCTCGGCGAGAAAAGCATCGAAAGCTTGCTCAACATCTTTATAGGCAAACCGGCGCGCCAGTACGCCATCCTCACGATTGTTCATAAACGCATAAAGGGCCGCCTGCCGATAGCGAGGGGCAAACAGTGCGGAGCTCGACTCAAATGGGCCCGCGTAATTTGGCAATGAAATTGAATTGACGGCGTTTATCGCGCTTTCCTTGTCCAATTCGGCATTCCAATTGGATCCTCCTGAATAGGTGGTGGGGTGTATGAAAAACGTCGCGGCCCCCATTTCCGTATCAGGAGCGCCCCGAACAAACCAACCTTCATCGGTGCCATAATCCGCACCATCGGGTGGAGCATAGGTTTGATATGGCTCACCAGGGTCCTGAAATGTCTGATATATTTGATCGCGCAGAAGCCACCCGCCCATTCCGGAAATGGCCAATAGGACAACACCGATCAACACGGCGACGCGCGAAGCAATAGAAAACGGGGTCACATTATCTCCATTCCGGAATCAACACAGCATTCTCACGTTTTGACTACAGTGCAACCGATTGGCGAGCCAGTGCTATTCACGTATTGTAACCACAGTTGGGGGACAATTGTACTGCACGCACACAAAACACCATGCGTTTGGGAGAGATATGTTTCGCTGGCTTCGTAATAGTTTTTTGACCGGAATCGTTATCGCAACACCTGTGGGTGTAACGGTATTGCTGATCATTTCCTTCGTTGGATTCGTGGATCGGGTGGTCAAACCTCTCATTCCGGTATCATTTAATCCGGAAACTTATCTGCCGGGCGATTTCACAATTCCCGGGCTCGGCGTGTTGATCGCCGTCCTGCTTCTGACTTTATTGGGGGCGTTGGCCGCCAATTTCTTCGGCCGGACTTTGATTTCTTACGGGGAGAGCATCTTTGAGGGTGTCCCGCTGGTCCGCAATATCTACAGCGCTCTGAAACAAATCGTGGAAACAGTGTTTTCCGGAAAAGCCAACTCCTTTAAGGAAGTGGTCTTGATCGAGTATCCGATGAAGGGCTTGTATGTGGTTGCCTTTGTCACTGCGGATGGCAATCAGCCCCTCAAAGAAAAAATTTCCGAAGACGTCATCGCGCTCTTCGTCCCAACAACGCCCAACCCGACGTCAGGTTTTTTGATCTATACGCCGCGGGTCAACACCATTCCTGTTGCGATGGACGTCGAGGAAGCCGCCAAGCTGATCATCTCCTTCGGAATGGTGACGCCCGATAAATTGCCCATCGACGTCCAGGAATCACTCCCGGAAGAGGTTATTCCGAAAACCGACGAATAGAGGCTCTAACCTGATTTGAGAAGTCGCACGCCTCTGTCCTGTTCAAATAAATACAACAGAATCCGCAAGGCATCACCCTTGTCACCGGTCAATTCCGGATCCCGACTAACGCACAATCGCGCTGCATCATTGGCCATGGCGATCAGGTCGCCATGCGCCTCGATATCGACGAGTTTAAAGTCCGGCAAGCCGCTCTGGCGCAGGCCGAGGGGGTCGCCAGCGCCCCGCAGGCGCCAGTCTTCTTCCGCAAGGGCGAAACCGTCATCCGTCTCGCGCATCATTTCCAGGCGTGCCTTGGACGCTTCGCCAAGCGGGCCGCGATAAAGAAGCAGGCAGGAAGATGGTTTGTCGCCCCGACCAACGCGACCGCGTAATTGATGCAATTGTGCCAAACCAAATCTTTCCGCGTGCTCGATAATCATCACGGTGGCATCGGGTGAATCTATCCCCACTTCAATTACGGTGGTGGCGACCAAAACATCCATGTCTCCATTTCGAAATGCAGTGGCGGTTTCTTCCTTTTCAGAGGCCTTCATTCGACCATGCACAAGGCCAACACGCTGCTCACCCAGAGCGGCGCGCAAATGCCGACATCGATCCTCTGCCGCAGTCAGTTCGGACAGCTCAGATTCTTCGACGAGTGGACATACCCAATAAACACGATTTCCCGCATCAATCGCGCGTTGCACGCCGGCGACAACTTCATCCAGCCGCTCCATCGGGATCAAACGCGTGACTGGCGGTATGCGCCCGGCAGGTTTCTCATCGAGTCGGGAAATGTCGAGATCGCCATAGACGGCGAGCGATAACGTTCTCGGAATTGGCGTCGCCGTCATCACCAATGTGTCGGGGGTACGCCCCTTGGCGGTGAGCTTCATCCGATCAGAGACACCAAATCTATGTTGTTCATCGATCACGACGAAACCCAGATCATGGAAGACGACATCGTCCTGGAACAAAGCATGCGTACCACAAATCACATCGGCGCTGCCATCTGCCATGGCTTCCAGCAAAGCTTTGCGGGCCTTCCCCTTATCTCGCCCTGTCAACACAACAACCTTCAATCCGGCAGGCGGTAGAAGCTGGTTCAGCGTTACCGCATGTTGTCGGGCGAGTATTTCGGTGGGAGCCATGATCGCCGTTTGAACCCCGGCTCCAGCGGCCTGGGCGGCTGCGAGGGCGGCGACGAACGTCTTACCCGCTCCCACATCCCCGTGAAGAAGTCGGGTCATACGGGCGGTCGATCTCAAGTCATCGCGAATTTCCTCGAAGCACCGTCTTTGCGCGCCAGTCGGCTCGAAGGGGGCCGATGCGAGAACGCGTTCGACGCATTGTGAGGCGCCATCAAGACGCCGCCCTGGCTTTGCCTTTCGACGCGCGCGAACCAGTTGAAGGGCGAGTTGGCGCGCATACAATTCGTCAAAGGCAAGGCGCGACCGGATTGGCTGATCGGGTTCCATTTGATAACTTGATTCTGGCTGGTGAAGACCTCGGACAGCCACGTCAAAGCTCGGCCATTTGCGATCCTTAAGCAGAGTCTCATCATGCCATTCTGGCAGGACTGGCAGGAGGTTCAGCGCCGCTGAAACCGCTTTGCGCATAACTTTGCCACTCAACCCGCCCGTTAACGGATAGACCGGCTCCTGCGCGGGCATCGTCTCGGCTTGTTCGACCGTCAGATTGAGATCCGGGTGCACGATTTGGAATTCGGATCCAAAATTATCCACGCGCCCGGAAATTACCCTTATTTGATCCACCGGGAACTGTTTTTTCAAAAAGTCACCGCGTTGATGAAAGAAGACCAAATGCAAGAAACCCGTATCGTCATACATTCGAATTTTATAAGGCGCGCGCTGCGTGTCCCCGGAAATGTGCTTGTCCACTCGCGCGGAAATGGTGTTGATTTCGCCGGCGACCGCATCCGCGATGGTGGTTCTCAAACTGCGGTCGATCAAACCGACCGGCGGGTGAAATAAAACGTCTTTCACTAATGGTCCGGTCAATTTTCCCAGCAGCACAGCCAGACGCGGGCCGATCCCAGGCAGGGCCGTCACATCGTTGAAGAGTGGGAAGAGTATCTCGGGGCGCATCACGGATCATCTTATCAAGAAGTCGGGTGAGAGCCAGCGGTCGACGCGGGCCCTCCGGCAGACTATATGCGGTGATATGACCGATACACTCGAAATTCAGCGAAAAAAACTTCGTATCCGTGCCTGGCGCCGGGGCTTCAAGGAAGCCGATCTAATCCTGGGTCGCTTTGCTGACCTTCATCTCGACTCACTGCCCGCTCAGGGGGTTGAGGAATTTGAACGTCTGCTAGACCAGCCAGACCAGGATTCCTATGGCTGGATCATCGGCACAATTGAAACACCAAGTGAATTTTGCGGACCGGTTATGACCGCTCTGAAAGCGTTTCGGATCGACAGCTTTGCCGGGACCGGTGACGGACCCAACCGCTAAAACGCTATAGACAGGTTTTTGATGTTCGACAGTGAGATGATTGCCCGTGCCAAGGGATCCGCAACCGTTTGTGGTGCGCCTGAAGGTCTCGATGCGCTCGTTTTTACCGATGCCGCACGGCATCGCGGCGGTATCCACGTTTTCGTGGCTCGCGATGATAGCCGTGCTGCCGCCTTTCGTGCGGCGATCGATTTCTTTGCCCCCGATCTTGAGGTCATTCGACTACCGGCCTGGGATTGCCAGCCCTATGACCGCATATCACCATCCCCCCGCGTTGCGGCGCGTCGTGCTGCGACCTTGGCCAAATTGGCATCCTACGAAGGCAATTCGACCCTCATCGTTATAACGACGGTCAATGCCGTCGCCCAAAAATGCCCACCGCGAAGCCTGATGATGCAAGCGGGATTCAGTGCACGACCGGGCAGTACGGTCGATGTCGAAGCCCTCAAATTACATTTCGCAACGAACGGTTATGCTCGAACAGCAACCGTCATGGAGCCGGGTGATTTCGCCATTCGGGGAGGCGTCATTGATGTTTATCCGCCAAGTTCGGAAGAACCGGTGCGGCTCGATTTCTTTGGTGATACGCTTGAGTCCATTCGCGCTTTTGATGCTGAAACACAACGCACACTCCGGCAGTTGAATGCGGTGGAATTTACCCCCGTTAGTGAGGTGTTGCTCGACGCTGACAGAATCTCGCGGTTTCGTTCCGGCTTTGTAAAGGCCTTCGGTGCCACGCGTGGCGATGACCCGGTTTATGACAGTGTTAGCGCTGGAGCACGACCGGCCGGCGTTGAACACTGGTTGCCCCTGTTTCACGAACGCTTGGCGACGCCATTTGATTATTTCGGCGATGACGCGCTGATTTCGTTCGATCCGTTGTGTGATGAAGCCCTGGAAGAGCGACAAAAGCAGATCGCCGACTATTTCGACGCGCGGAAGGCGGCGGGCGCGGTGTCACACAAATCCAGCCTGTCCGCACCGGCCTACAAAGCGTTGGCGCCCAACCAGCTCTATATTGGTCTGTCAGACTGGAAAACGCTCCTCGAAAATCGCCCGGTGCGGCGATACACAAGTTTTCGCGAGCCCGGGCCATCGGTCATTGACGTCGAAGGCAAGCAAGGTCGTATTTTCGCTGCTGAACGCACGGCTGAAAATACCAATGTGTTCGATGCCGCTGCGTCGCATCTGCAGGCGCTGCTAAAATCAGGGAAGCGGGTTGTGCTGGCGTCCTGGACAGGAGGCGCATCGGAGCGTCTCGCAGGTGTCTTGGAAGATCACGGCGTCGCAAAAATCAGTCTCGCGGAAACCTGGAAGGAGGCTGTCGGCAACCCGGCCAGAACAATCATTCGGGCCGTCTTGCCACTGGAACGCGGTTTTGAGACCGATGCACTGGCAGTGTTATCCGAGCAAGACATCCTCGGTGACCGGTTGACAAGGCCACGGCGACGCAAAAATAGCGCGAACGTAATAGTTGAGGCCGGCAGTCTATCTGTTGGTGACTTGGTAATACACGCGGATCATGGTCTGGGCCGGTTTCTGGGCCTCCAAACCTTGCCCGTTCAGGACGCGCCTCACGACTGCATTGAGCTGGAATATTCGGGCGGATCAAAACTCTATCTTCCGGTTGAGAATATTGAACTGCTGTCGCGCTACGGTTCCGATTCCGAAACCGCTCAGCTGGACAAACTCGGCGGTGTTGCCTGGCAGGCCCGAAAGGCCAAGGCGAAGAAGCGGCTCAAGGATATGGCCGAGCAATTGATCAAGATTGCCGCTAAACGCCTGTCGAGAGTTGCTGACCCGATAGCGCCCGATAGTGGCGTTTACGACGAATTTTGTGCCAGCTTTCCGTACGCGGAGACAGACGATCAACTCAACGCTGTCGAGGATGTATTGGGTGATCTGTCTCGGGGGCGACCGATGGACAGGCTTATTTGCGGCGACGTTGGTTTCGGCAAAACCGAGGTCGCCCTTCGGGCCGCATTTATCGTCGCAATGACCGGGAAGCAAATCGCGGTCGTTGCGCCTACGACCCTGCTTGCCCGACAACACTACAAGACATTCTGTGAACGTTTTCGAGGGTGGCCGGTCAAAATCGGGCATTTGTCGCGATTGGTTGGCAGCAAAGAGGCCTCAACCGTTAAGGATGGTGTTCGTGACGGGCGCATTGAAATTCTCATCGGTACGCACGCACTGCTTTCGTCCTCGGTCAAGTTTAAGGATTTGGGGCTACTTATCGTCGATGAGGAGCAGCATTTCGGAGTAAAGCACAAGGAACGCCTTAAGGACCTGCGCGCCGATGTCCATGTCCTCACACTGACCGCGACGCCAATACCACGGACCTTACAGCTGGCCCTGACAGGCATTCGTGATTTATCGATCATAGCCACGCCACCCGTGGATCGACTGGCGATCCGAACCTATGTTTCCGCCTTCGACCAGGTGACGATCCGAGAGGCCCTGTTGCGCGAAAAGTATCGTGGCGGACAGGCCTTCTTTGTCGTGCCGCGTATCAGCGATTTGGAGGACACAGCAAAATTCCTCCGTGATCACGTTCCCGAAGTCAGCTTTGTCACCGCAAATGGTCAAATGGCACCTGGGCGCCTCGAAGATATCATGACCGCTTTTTATGAGGGACGGTACGACGTCTTGTTATCAACGACGATCGTCGAATCCGGCATCGATATACCGACGGCCAATACGTTGATCGTTCACCGGGCTGACCGGTTTGGATTGTCACAGCTCTATCAGATTCGAGGGCGCGTCGGGCGGTCTAAGACGCGGGCCTACGCCTATATGACAATCCCTGCCCACCGTAAGATTACCGACAGCGCAGAAAAACGTCTCAAAGTCCTGCAATCACTGGACTCCCTTGGAGCCGGATTCAATCTCGCCTCCCACGATCTGGACCAACGAGGCGGAGGAAATATGCTTGGCGAAGAACAATCCGGGCATATCAAGGACGTGGGTGTAGAACTGTATCAATCGATGCTCGAAGAGGCGGTCGCATCGCTGCGAGGTGATCATGATGACGACGATGACAATCTCGACTGGTCGCCACAAATCAATGCCGGCGGCTCTGTTCTAATTCCAGACTATTACGTACCGGACCTCGATGTGCGGCTGCAGCTCTATCGACGCCTGTCTGGTCTCGACGACAAGACGGCCCGCGAAGCTTTTGCTGCGGAGCTGATCGACCGGTTTGGCCCACTTCCGGGTGAGGTGGAAACTTTGATGCGCGTTATGTCCGTTAAGGCGCTCTGTAAGACTGCTGGTATTGAGAAAATCGACGCCGGCCCGAAGGGGGCTGTGATCAATTTACGTGGCAATAAATTCATAGATCCGCGCGGACTGGTCGAGCATATCTCACTCAATCAAGCGCTGTTCAAAGTGAGACCGGATCACAAGCTTGTTCTGCGTGTGCAATGGGATGATCCCGATGACCGGTTGCGGGCGATTGAACGCGCTATGGGCCCATTGGCTCAAATCGCCGAGAAGGCTCGAGAGAAACAGACCTCAGCCGCCTAGGCTGTCACGTTTGGAGTCATTCTCACGATCTGGATAGCACGCTCAAGAAAGGCCTCAGCCGTTTCGTCGCCCGCTGCCTCGATGGCCGTGGAGACCACGCTAAGGCGGAAGGGTTTTAGTGGATCTTCGCTCTCAAAGGCCGTGCATTCCGCAATTGCGGAAATACGCGCCGCAACACAATCCACACCTGCGCGATCGGTGAATGGAAGAACCGCCACGAATGTATTGCCGCTCAGTCGGGCTGCCGCATCTTCAGTGCGAAGCAAGTGCCGGAGCATCGCCGCAAACTGACGTCGGGCCTTCTCCGCAGAAACATCGTCCGGTCGATCCCGACCGTCTGGAGCAATTACGTCAAGGACGCACAAGCTGAAGGTAAAATTGTCACGCGTCGATGCGTGCAATAAATTTTGGATGTGAGAGGTAATAAAGCCTGCATGAAACAAACCTGTTTCAACGTCCAGAGTTCGTGGATCGCGGCAAAATTCCAAGCTTGCCTTGGCCCCGCGTCTTCGACGACGTTCAGCCGCTAGAGACAGAATTCGGTCGCGTATTTCGTCATCACCGGCGTCGTGAGGCAAGATATCCGACACACCGCGAGCAAAGGCTTCGTCAATGACAGTCTGGTCCACAGCATCCGATAACAACAAAACTGGTGTGTGGTAGAGGCGCGCATTTCGCCGCATCGCAGAACTAATCGTGAAAGCGGTATCACCTCCGTTTAATGCACTCAGAACAACGGCATCGAACGGCCGCTCATGCAGATATTCGAAAGCGGAATAGCTTGAAAAAGCAGCAATGATTTCCGTGTCAGCATTGGCCAGAGCGTGTTGTAGGGCCATGAATCGTGGCGACGCGTCCCCGACATATAAAACTGAATGTGGCGGAATTGTCCGCTCGTGCCGCGCCGCGCGCTCGCCATATAAACGGGTGACCTCTGTTCGTCGATCAGCGACCACCTCCATGGAGTGCAGACGCGACAGGGATCGTACGCGTGATGCGACCTGTATCGCGGGTGCAGGGCCGCGGATCACCGCGTCTATAAGCGGACTTTCAGGAACCGCATCCGGACACAGCACAATGTGTGGAATACGCACACCAGAGAACCGGACAAGCGCTTCGATACCCGCGTCAACATCCTGGGCATTTTCCGCGATGACAATTCCTGCCGACCAAAACTTTTTATTCTGTGCGGGCGGTGAATCGCGACGGATTGCGCGGCACTGAATTCCGTGATCCCGCAATTCTTCCGCCAAGATCTCGGCCTTATCAACCGGCCCCAAAACAAGCACATCGAGCAAACGACTCATTACGCCCCCTTGCGCCTTTCAGCGCATTCCCGTTTCACGGAATGCCTACAAATGCCACGCTTCAACAATGGTGATTCGCGAGGCTGCCTACATGAAACCCCAAGGACCTCTAAAAGGCGTTAAAGTGCTGGAATTTGTCGGCCTCGGGCCGGCCCCATTTTGCGCTATGATGCTCGCGGATATGGGTTGTGATGTGGTGCGGATTGATCGGCCAGGTGCTGCCGGCGGCGGTGCGGCCGACATTCTCGCGCGCGGGCGGCGCTCTGTCGCTCTTAATCTCAAGGATGAGCAAGATCACCGCACTGCCGTGGCGTTGATCGGGAAAACCGACATTTTACTGGAGGGTTATCGTCCAGGCGTCATGGAGAGACTGGGTCTCGGACCCGATACGGCGTTTCAGGCCAATCCGGCCCTGGTCTACGGGCGTATGACGGGATGGGGACAATATGGCCCCCTGGCACACTCCGCTGGCCACGACATCAATTATATCGCCTTGACCGGTGCGCTGCATGCGATTGGCACGCAATCTTCCCCTGTACCACCGCTCAATCTCGTCGGAGATTTTGGCGGCGGTGCGATGTATCTCGCATTCGGCGTTTTGGCCGCGCTCACACATGCGCGGTCAACGGGTGAGGGGCAGGTGGTCGATGCCGCCATTGTTGACGGTGCAACCTCATTAATGGCCTCCCAACATCAATTGGCAGCCTACGGCCTTTGGAATACGTCGCGGAGCAATAATCTTCTCGACGGCGCCTCTCATTTTTATGGTGTGTATGAGTGTTCTGACGGCAAGCACATTTCAATCGGTCCGATCGAACCTGAATTTTATGCGCTTTTATGCGAAAAAATTGGCGTTGACGCAGATCTTTACCCAGCCGATTGGTCTGGAAAGAACTGGTCCGAAACGCGTCAAATGTTCGAATCAATCTTTCGGGCGAAGACACGTGATCAATGGTGTGGCTTGCTAGAGGGCACGGATGTTTGTTTTGCGCCTGTGCTCAATTACGAAGAGTCTGCGAACCACCCACATATGCAGGATCGTGAAATATACGAAACCCATGACGGCGTGCGACAGGCAGCCCCCGCACCACGATTTTCTCGAACGCCGGGTGCAATCCAGGGGCCCGCGCCAACTCCAGGCGCGCACACAAAGGCGGTTTTATCTGATTGGGGCCTTGGCTAGCTCTATGGCCATGTCGAGCCTAGTCGCGAAACACATTGTCCATACGCGTCGTGTCTAAATCTACACCCTGCATAACCGTGTTGCCGAACCGGCCATAGGAAAAATCTGCGCCGTCCAAATTTGCATCTTTTAAATTGGCATCACGGCAATCAATATAGCGACCAATTGCATTTGTTAGCGTCACGGGGAATTCACGATTTCCGCCAAGTATAAGCGGATCTAGACGCGCGCCTCGCAAATCAGCGTGATTAAGATGGGCTCCGGATAAATCGGCTCCGCGTAAATCTGCGTTGACAAGTCGGGTTCCTCGCAGATCCGCGCCACGGAGCACTGCACCCTGCAACTCGGCTCCCTCCAAATTCATTCCAGAAAGGTTTGCCCCTACGCCATGAAAGGCTGTCAGCGATGCACCTTCCAAATCTTCTAATTCACGCAAATCAATACCATCAAAGGACACCGGTTTACCTTCCTTGCCATGACTGCGGCAAAGTTTTTGGTGGTTCCTGATGCGCTTTTCCAATTCTCGACTGGCAAGCAAAGTGGCCGGTTTAAACTCGGCAGCAACGTCCGGCATAGGTCCCGTCAGCATGCCATCCGTTTTCGCGTGCTCAAACTTGGCACTGTCTCGATCACACCCGCGCAAATCCGCAGACGACAAGTCGGCACCTGAAAAGTCGCCGCCAACAATCATCGCATTACAAAATCGGGCATCGCTTATTTGAGAGCGGTTTAGCCGGGTATTCAGCAAGCTCGCATCATCAAAAATAGCAGATTTGGCACTGACGGCACCCAGCCGGGCATAGGCCAGCTTGCTACCAGATAAATTGGCGCGATCCAGAACCGTGGTTTTCACCTTGGCATGAAGTTGCTGTAGTCGAACTATGATCGAGGCATCATCTTCCGCGTCGCCCTCTTCAGGTGCAACAAACGCCAAATTAGGGGTGATCGCCAATTCACGGAAATCCGCATCGGTAAAATCGCAGGCAATCAGATTCGCATCCGATAGATCGCAGCCCCGTAGATCCGTTCGAAGAAAGATACATCCCGCCATATTCGCGCCCGCAAGGTTGGCGCCGGATAGATCAGCGTCGGTAAAGTCACTGCCTGAAAGGTCACACCCATCGAGCTGTGCACCCGACATGAGAGAGTCAGAAAGGTTACGGTTTTTCAGCGCGAGACCACTCAGCGTTTGATCGCGAAAATCTGCCAGGAATCCCTCGGATCGCCCTGCCAGATAACGGACATGCGCATCGCATCTCTGGTTGATCAAGTCCTGATCAAACACTTTGCCCTGTGACGCGGTCAAGCGAGCTCCATCCTATTCGCCCAAGTGGCTGATTATAAGCGGTTACTAGATGTCATCCGTCGAGTTGGACGTCCGCACATCTTAGTAATCCTTTCGCTCATATTTTTAACCAATAAATATCAAGCAATTATAAACAGACGTGCGATGAAATCTGGTTCCTGAACGTCGTTCATGTTGGGTTCAGTGCCTAACGACCATAGTCATATTCGAGATCAGCGGACACTACAGTCCCTCGCAAGTTCGCTGGCTCTGTACCAATACGATAAGCCCCGAAACGCCAGACGCCCCCAACGTCTGGCGTTTCACTTTTTGGGCGAGTGTAAGGCAATTTCAGAGGGTGACTAATTTTGTCCACCCCGAGCGCCATAGTGAATTCATCACAGTTGAACGGATGGAGTTTCACCATGGCAATCGCAATCAACGCTATCATCGAAGGGGCAGCCGGCACACGAAGAAACCTGGCACCTCACATGTTTCGCGATGGGTATTTCCGGATGCAACATCCGACCGACAATCTCAGCTGCCTCCATGTCGAAGATCTTCGCTCGGTATGCCGGTATCTGAATAAAGGCTATCGTCTCGCGATGAGCGCGGCTGACGGGCATTCGATGCCAGCATGGATGGGTGCTGAGGCAGTCCGCGTTGGTATTCGCTAGGGGAGGCTCGGAAAATCGCTACGTCGATTGTTGGCAACCAAGTCCGCGAGTGCCTGCGGGGCGAGAACCTGGACCTGGTCACCCCAAGCGTAAAGATGCCAGCACATTTCAAGATGTCCACAGGCTGAAAATCGTACAATCAGACTTCCATCGTCCTCGATGTGCGTGCGTTGATCGGGATGAAACAGAAACCGGGCCGCGTGCTGGGCGGCTTCAGGTGTAAATTTCCACACAATTTCGGAAAATTCTCTCTCATCCTGAAAAACGCCAAATGCCCGACGTGAATAGGCATCAAGATCAAAATCTTCAGGGATGGCGAACCACGCCTCGGTGACCTTCGCATTCTGGATGTCTTCGACCCGATAGTGACGAAGCCGGTCATCATCCCGCGCCGTATCCTGCGCGATCAGATAACGACGCTCACCGAGGAGCAGTCCGTAGGGTGAAACCTGACGCCATTTTGCCTCATTATCGGTGCGACTCCGATACAGAATCGAGAGTTGAAATGGCCCTTTAAGCGCAAGTGCGATTTGTTCATCCACCCGGGCATCGCTCGCAGGCCTCGGTCCGGGGCGGGCAGCATGCCCCATGGCAACCAGTAAAGCTTCGCTATCGGCCTCAACGCGCGTTCTGGCGCGATCTGACGTCAGAATGTTCAAGGTTGAGCGCAAGGAGCGCAATTGATTTTCCTCGCGTCGCAATCCCTGTTTAGCGAGCAGATCGGAGGCCATATCCAGTGTGGCGATTTGTTCGGCATCAGGTGCAAAAAATTCAGCAACTTTGCGCCTCGGAACCCTCCATCTTTTGATCCCGTCTGTATCAAAATAGTCTTCCGTATCAGGAAAAGTACGCACCAACGCATCCGTCATCCGCTGTGCTGTTCGACGAACGCAATCAAATTCAGCTTCTATCTCGACGAGCGAAACCCCCACATATCCCGTCGCCATCCGGGCCAGATTGAGCAGATCGACCGCCTTGGAAAATGACATGCCTGAATTCCTTCCAAAATCACCGAGCAGACCTAACAGATTCGCGCCGCACAAACGTCTGCAAGCAAACCGCAGTCTAACGGAGCATTGCCGGCGGAAATACCATGGTCGACCAGAAGCACTCGAGCCGCGACCGCCATCATTGTGAGCCTCGATGATGGGTTCGGATTCTCATCAGGATTTATCATCAAATCTATCGACCGTGCGGCTTTTGACATCCGCGGCTCACTTGCAGGCCTTGTGGTCTTGCATCTGTGGATTTATTGGTCTGCAGACGCGGTCTTTTTCGGAGGAGCCCGGGCGCTCAAGATCAAGGGCGCGGCTCCGACCAAGACAGAGCATCAGCAATTGAGTAGGCGGCGTAATTTGCGTCGACCCAGATCGACAGAGGATTGCATGAAAAAGGTATTTCCTGACGCCAAGACCGCCCTGGATGGCTTGGTCTTTGACGGAATGACACTGATGGCCGGCGGGTTCGGCCTCTGCGGCATTCCGGAAAACAGCATTGCAGCTCTGCACGAAACCGGCGTGAAACAGCTGACCGTGATTTCCAATAATTGTGGCGTCGATGGTTTCGGCCTTGGGATTTTGCTCGATGCCAAGCAAATCAAGAAAATGATTTCCTCCTATGTCGGTGAAAACAAGGAATTTGAACGCCAATTCCTCTCCGGTGAGCTGGAACTTGAATTTAATCCGCAAGGCACTCTAGCCGAACGTATTCGCGCGGGCGGCGCAGGCATTCCCGGCTTTTACGTCAAGACCGGCGTCGGTACCGTCATTGCCGATGGCAAGGAAGCGCGTGATTTCGATGGCGAAACCTATATTATGGAAACCGGCCTCAAGGCGGATGTTTCCATCGTCAAAGCATGGAAAGCCGACCCTCAAGGCAATTTGGTCTTCCGCAAGACCGCACGCAATTTCAACCCCATGATGGCGACCGCCGGCAAGGTGACAATCGCCGAGGTCGAGGAATTGGTCGGGCAGGGCGAGTTGGAACCCGATGAAATCCACACACCCGGTATTTTCGTACAGCGCTTGTTCGTCGGCGAATTCGAAAAACGGATCGAACAACGAACCAT
>JAQXCQ010000202.1 GCA_029251785.1 Maricaulis sp.
CGGTTATAGGGATGCACTTCACAAAACACCCCGCTCTCGCGAAGGCGTCGCGCAATCAGCTGCGTAACCTGGCTTCCAAAATCAATGATCAGGGCTTTTTCATGGGGATTGGTCATACGGTCTCACACCCGCGCGCGCAGGTCTTCTCAGGGCTAGATTGTGGGGATATGGCGGCGATCAAGCTCAGCATGGGGCCGGATAGCGCGAGTCAGCGGGGATTGCTAGGGGACAATCTGCAATACGGCCTCCCGGAAATACCAGACGGCCATATCTCCCGCAGCTTAGCGTACCGCAGTCAGGACTTGTCGTCGGACTCCGGATCGTCGTCGAGTTTCGACAATATATCATCAAATTCGGGCCAGCGACTGTGAAGCCGGTCACCAATATTTTTGCTCAAATCATCATAAAATAGAATCGCGTCGGATCGTCCTCGACCAATAAATGCCAAAGGCCGCCCCGGCCCGCTAAACACAAGAATACCCAGCGTCCCAATGTACCTGGCCCAACGAATGTCCGGCCACGCCATGAACACCGGCCGCGTCATTCTATGAGTCAATTCAACGCCGTGATCGTTCCAGCGAAAGCGGAACATGATCGCTAGATAGAGCTGAATTGCCGCAAGAAAGGCAAAACCACCCAAACCTAGATAGGCCCAAATCGGTTCATCTTCCCCAACAGGAAGAAAGAAAGCACCGACAAAAAATATCAAGCCGATCGAATACATCGCGACATCACGATAGGAAGATGTGGCATAATCCCAATCCCCGCCGTACCAGCCACGGTCACGATCTCTATCATCGCTTGCGCCCAACACTTGCGATATGCCGGAGGTGATCCATCCAAATGCGATTGATGCGCCACGCATAAGCAAAAACAGGACACCAACCGCAAGAAATGGCCCGATTAACCCCACCGACGCAATTATGACGATATCGGCGACTTCGTCGCCATTTTGCCACCCAGTCCACCCGAAGTATCCGCCAACCGCGACACTGACACCCATCAGAGGGAACCACTTCGAACGTTCTTCTAACTTCGTCCAAAGCCATAAACCGATCGGTGCTCCAACAAACCACAAAGCGGCTGTCCGAAGCGCGACCCAGAAGTCAGAATTCGTCTGCCAGTTTTGCCACCCAGCTATGCAGCCCAAGACGAGGCCAAACCCCATCAAGAAAACCCAAGTCCACTTACTTTCAATTTTTTCGGGCTTGTTCATAACGCGTCCGCTCGAATTATTCTTATCATATAGAGCGAGTACTTGATGTCAGTGCAACCACAAACTTGATTAAGTTGCCCCCTACTCCCCAGCTCGCTCCATCACACACACATAAAACCCGTCCGTCCCTGTCCGGTTCGGTGTCATCTGGATTGCACCGTGCTTGCCGACGCAGGGCTCAAGCAGCTCGACAGCGCCTTCGGCCAGACCGCCGGATGCCTGTAGCGCTTCAATCGCGGGCACGGTTTTGAAATCGGCCGAGCCTTCCAGCATCGCTGTCACGCGGTCTTCGTTTTCTTCTGGCAGCAAAGAGCA
>JAQXCQ010000209.1 GCA_029251785.1 Maricaulis sp.
CTCTAACCACAGGACAGTGCAACGATAATGCCATCGTCGTCTAGCCCTAGATTAAGACGATCAGGTCTGTGATCCATCGTGACCATATCGCCGGGATAAACCGCACGCACATGTTCCGCGAGCGTCGTTGTATCGACGCTGTCGATCGATTGCCCGACGAGGTATTGCCGTGCCCCCGCCCCGCAACTGTCGTCCCCCACCGGTGCCCGGTCCGGAGCCATGTCGTAATTGGCCGCGGTCGAGCAGGCCGATACCAACAACAAGGACGCCACAGTCATTACTCGCATAATCATGCTTTCTTCTCCCATCGTCCTTCCGGCGATTGCCGCCAGTAAGACACGCTGCGGCCCTCTTTGGAGGCCTGTTTCCAGAGGGTCCGTGAGGCATTCACGGCAATTTCGTCCATGCCATCAAACAGAACAATAGCCCGTTCAAAACTATCAGCCTCTTCCAATGTGGCCCCATCAAGCAAGAACAGGCAATGCGCATCATTGTCGCGGCTATGCTCCACGCTAAGTAAAACGGGTTGATCCGCCGCCAATGCCTGGCCTGACAAGCCGTGCGGCGTGAAACTGTCATCGCGCCATGTCCACAACATCTGGTCCAAAGCCTTGAGCCGGTCTTCACTGGAGGAGCGTACCAGTGCTCGCCATCCGCGCGACAGGGTCTTTTCCAGCAATTCCGGCAGCACCTCCACGAGAGGTGATTTTTCCAGATGATAGAACCAGAGCTCGCAAGCCATTCAATTAGCCTCGTAAAAACGGGGCGATGATAACACCGCCCCGCTTGTATTCATCGGATTATTGCGCGTGGCAATCAGCCTTCGTAATTGTCACGCACAAAGCGGTCGAGGCAACGCACGCCCCAGCCAGTGCCCCAGCTCGGCTGACGGGGGTCATCCTTCATGCCGCCCATGGCAACGCCAGCGATATCGATGTGGCACCAAGGCTTGTCATTGACGAAGCGCTGCAGGAATTGCGCAGCGGTGATCGACCCGGCCAGGCGGCCCTCACCGACGTTTTTCATATCGGCATTCTTGGTATCGATCTGCTTGTCGTACTCCGCACCCAGTGGCAGGCGCCACACAGGTTCGTCAGACGCATCACCCGCAGCAGACAGCTGCTCAGCAATCTTGTCATTATTGGTGAAGATGCCGGCGCGTGAATTACCCAGGGCAATCAGCATTGCTCCGGTCAATGTCGCCAGATCGATGATCAGCTCAGGATCAAAGCGATCCTGACCATACCAGAGCGCATCCGCGAGAACGAGACGGCCTTCAGCGTCTGTATTGTGGATCTCGATCGTCTGTCCAGACATCGATGTCACAATGTCGCCCGGGCGTTGAGCAGCCGCATCGGGCATATTCTCAACCAGAGCGACCATGCCAATGACATTGGCCTTCGCCTTACGACTGGCCAGCGCCTTCATCAGGCCAACAACGGTGGCCGAACCACCCATATCGCCCTTCATTTCATCCATGCCGGCACCCGGCTTGAGCGAAATACCACCGGAATCAAACGTCAGGCCCTTACCAACAAACAATAATGGCTTGTCGCCTGGCTTGCCGCCATTCCATTTCATGATGCCGATATAGCTTTTGAACGCCGAGCCCTGTCCGACACCCAAAAGCGATCCCATTCCGAGCGCTTCCATTTGATCTTCATCAAGAATTTCGATTTCAAGACCAACCGACGCCAGCTCTTCCACTTTCTTGGCATAACTACCCGGGAACAGGATATTGGGTGGAAGATTGGTGACTTCGCGTGCCAGATCGACACCGTCCGCCACCGCACCCCAGCTGTCCCAGGCCGCGTTTGCTGCGGCTACATCATCAACCGCAATAGAGACGCCAGTCAGCGACGGCCGCTTGTCCGCAGGAAGTTTTGTCCGATATTCGTCAAACCGATAGGACGCCAGGCGGGCCCCCAGTCCAGCGCGTGCTGCCGATTCGGCATCCGCCTCACCGTCGACGCGGATCGAAATCGCTGATTCTCCACCGAGCAGAACTTTACCGACGACGGCAGCCGCTGATTTCTCAAAAGTCTTGGCGTCGCATTTGGATTTATCGCCGAGGCCAAACAACACGACGCGAGAAGCGTCCATGCCCGCTGGCGCGATTATTTCCAGTGTTTCACCGGCCTTGCCGCTGAAACGCGACGCTGCGATGGCCCGGCTGACGCCGCCACTGCTGGCCTCGTCGACAGACTTGGCGGATGCGGAGAGAGAAGCTTCGGCGTAAACCGGAACAGCAACAGCACCGGATACCGAGGCGGCCGTAACGAATTCGATCTTCATGGCAGTCCCTTTTCAAGAGAATTCAGGAGAAACAGACCTCGAAATGAAAAAGAGGTCGAAAAGACAGGTTGTGGAAGTGGTATCCGATCCCGTCGTGAGATAGAAGGCAGAACACGCAGCAGCGACATCGGCCATGATTCTCGTACAACGCTACATTTTTCGCCAATTGCTCTGGCCGTTCCTGACGGCCGTGTCGGCATTTGCTGGTCTGGCAATCCTCACGCAGAGCCTGACCAATGTTGATCTGGTGTCTGGATATTCCGAGACAGCGCTGACCTTTCTCAAGGTTACCTTACTGGCTCTGCCGCATCTGACAGCGCTACTGGTCCCCATCGCTTTATTTGTCGCGACCCTGACCGCCCTCAACCGACTGACCGCCGACAGCGAAATCGTCGTGACGTCTGCCTCAGGCATGTCACGCCGCGATGTATTGTCACCCCTTCTGCGTCTGGGCATGTATGTCCTGATGGCCAATCTCGCGATTAATTTGTTCGTCCAGCCCATGGCCTATCGTGAAATGCGTCGCAGCATCCACGACTTGCGCTCCGATGTTGCGGCAAGCCTCGTCACGCCTGGCGCTTTCAACAGGCTCGGCTCCGGCGTCACGCTCTATGCGCGAGAACGCGGCCGCGACGGTCGTATGTACGACATCTTGATTCATGATGATCGTGGTGAACAAGAAGCGTCTACCTACACAGCGCGCGAAGGCGTCGTCGTCCGTTCGGAAACCCGCCCGGCCATGGTGCTGATCGATGGCAATCTGCAGCAAGTCGATGAAGCCGGAGAGCTCAGCTACCTGGTGTTTGAACGGTATGAATTTGATTTGGGCGACTTCGTCGGCCCGGTCGATGCCTTGTCCTTCAAGGAAAGTGACCGTTTCCTGCATGAGTTAATGTATCCTGACGCCAGTACAATCGCGCGTGCCGGCGGCCCAGAACGGCCGTGGGCAGAAGCCCACTATCGATTATCAGGTCCCCTGTACAACCTGGCCTTCATGCTGATTGCCGCTGCGGCATTCCTTGCGGGAGATCATTCTCGGCTCGGCAATGGCCGTCGCGTTATGATGGCCGTTGGCTACGGCCTCGCTTTGCGTTTGCTCGGGTTTTCGATCCAATCGGCCAGTTCAGATGATTCCAGCCTCAATATTTTACAGTATCTCGTCCCTATTTTCGGAGGGCTCGTCGCGGTCGCATTGATTTATTGGCCTGCCAGAACCAGGCCACGACAGCATGGACAGCCCCAGCCAATGACCGAAGGGAGCTAGGCCATGCCGCTCAGTCTACTCAATCGGTACATGTTTCTTCAAACCCTTTTGGGGCTTGCAATTGCACTGCTCGTTGTCGGCGCAGTGATTATCCTCGTGGATTTTGTTGAGCTTTCCCGCTCGATCGGAACCCGAGTTGATATCGGGGCCATAGATCTTCTCGGTCTAACATTGCTCAAAGCACCATCTCTCATCGAGACAACATTGCCATTTGTGTTTCTCTTCGGTGTGTTATCGGCCTTATTTCAACTGAGTAGACGCAGCGAATTGATCGTCATGCGTGGATCTGGAATGTCGGCCTGGCGAATTTTGAACGCCCCAATGTTTCTCGCGATAATTGTTGGCGTTTTCAGCACGACGACGCTGAACCCACTCGGAGCGGCTGGCAATGCCGCCTTTGAAAGACAACGCGATGCGCTGATGGATGTTCGCCGAGATCCCAATGCCGAAGAACCGGTCTGGCTTCGCGAAGTTAATCAAGCGGGTTTCACCGTTATCGCCGCCCGAGCCTTGGTTGAAGACACCCAGACGCTACAAAACCCAGCCTTCTTGTTTTTTACAAACTCGGAAAATGGAGGTCCCCGTTTCGATCACCGGATCGATGCAGACACCGCCCAATTGCATGATGGATTTTGGGAAATAAGAAACGGTATAGATCGCGCTTCGGATAGCTCGTCTGTTAATCTGGGTGCGCAGAGCCAGATCAATACCTCAATCAACCGACAAGCATTATTTGAACGGTCGCGTTCGCCCGAGGGGCTATCATTGTGGGACCTTCCGGAGTTGATCAAAACTGCCGAAGATGCGGGGCTGGCGACCGAGACCTATGAATTGCGATTACACAGCTTATTGGCCTTCCCCCTTACCCTGCTCGCCGCCACATTGATTGCCGCTGGAGCAACCTTACGACTTCATCGACTGGGCGGTGCCGCCGCATTTGCCATCTCAGGCGGCATCGCAGGCTTTGTCATGTTCTTTTTTCAAGAATTACTGAGCTCAATGGGCGCAACCGGCGCACTGCCTCCATCCACCGCGGCCTGGGCGGCCCCCGCCCTGACTGCGCTCCTGGCACTCATCTATATCGCATCAACAGAAGACGGTTGACGGCGTAGACCTGCCGATCAGGCTCGGCTATGGATAAGGCATCGCGGAATCGGGCTTCAAGAGTCGGTCTATTCGCAACACGCCGGTCTGGATTTGGGGAATTTTGTAATGACGCAAATGGCGTCGCGTTTTCATTTCTTACTGGTGGCTTTGGTCAGTGCCTCATCGCTGGCCATCTCGTCGCCCGTATTTGCGCAATCAGAACCTCAACAACAGGACATTCCGGTCTATCTGGAAGCAGATACGCTTGTGGACCTGGATGATGGCACGGGCTACCTGGCGCGCGGCAATGTTCGCGCCCGGCAAGAAGGCCGTACGCTGCTCGCCGACGAGTTGGAATACCGACCTTCCCAAAACCGCATCATAGCCCGTGGAAACGTTGTCATTTGGGGTCAAGGCGACTTCCCCCAATATGCAGACGAGGTTGAACTCGACTCTCGCATGTCTGCCGGGATTGCTCTGGGTTTTGCATCAATGTTGGAAAGTAACGGACGCGTCGCCGCTGCCGTCGCAATCCGTCATGCAAATGGGTCATTGCAATTCGAAGACGCCTATTACACGGCCTGTCCACTCTGTGAGAGTGGAGAGAATGACCCCACCTGGCGGATTCGGGCACGCGAAGTCATCCAAGATGCAGATGACCAGATGATCTATTATCGAGACGCTCAACTAGAAGTCATGGGTGTCCCGGTTTTCTATGCCCCGGTCTTCGCACACGCGGATCCTTCAGCCGAACGCCATTCGGGATTCTTGTTTCCCGCCGTCGGGCTCTCCTCTCGGCTCGGGGCTATGTACCAACAGCCTTACTATTGGTCGATGTCACCATCTCAGGACCTGGTGATCGCGCCCCGGGTCATGAGCAATGTAAATCCCCTGCTCTTCACTGAATATCGCAAACGTTTCTGGTCTGGCAGCATGGAAGTCGAAGGCAGCGTCACACACGAATTTGAAATCGACAGTGACGGAGAACGGTTCGGTGAAGAAGATTGGCGCTGGCACCTGTTTGGCGGGGGCGAATGGAATATCAATGAAAATTGGCGCTGGGGTTTTGGCGTTCAGCGCGCATCGGATGATTTACACATTCGCAGATACGATTTTTCCGAGCTCGACAAAGATCGGGGTGCACCAATTCCGTCGCTCAACCGTCGACTAGTCAGCCAACTCTATGTTGAAGGCCGCACTGAAAACTCCTATGGCGGCGCATTTGCAGCCTCCTATCAGTCCTTGCAGGCCAGTGAAAACGATGACTTAATTCCATTGATAGCCCCGATGCTTGAATATCGCCGCGTGTTTGATGCCCCGCAAGGTTGGGGCCGCATAAATCTCGATGCAAGCTCGGTCGTTCTCGACCGCAAAGCCGGTAGCGACTACGCCCGCGCCAGTTTGGGACTAGATTGGAAAACCCGCTGGATTGCGCCTAACGGGATCGTGCTTGAGCCATTCGCGCTCGGTCGTGCAGACTATTATTCGCTCCGTGATGTCCCAATAGCCGGGGGCGGAACGCGTGAAGACGATTTTGACCGCGCGGTCGGTCTTGTGGGCGCAGAGATAAGCTTTCCACTCTATCGCGCAGGTGATGTGGTTGATTGGGTCATCGAACCTGTGGTCTCCGCGACTCTCGCCTCTGAAGATCCGGCCAGCAGTCGAATCCTCAACGAAGATAGCCTGTCCCTTGATTTGGATGAGAGCCTCCTCTTCGACCCGGTTCGGGCTCCCGGGCACGATTTGTGGGAAGAGGGCCAGCGCGTGAGCTATGGCGTTCGGGCAACCGCACAATGGGGTGACAATGGTTTCGCCAGTGGTTTCGTCGGCCAAAGTCAGCGCGTCGACGGGGTCGCAGTCTATAATCCCGCCAGTGGCCTTTTTGAAGATGAATCTGATTACATCGTTGCGGGGGAAATCGAAATCGATGGCTTCTCCGCGGATTTGGCAACCCGCCTCGACGCCGATGATTTTGATGTCAATCGACTCGATTTCAGCGCCAGATATAGTAGCGACCGATTTACCGGAAGCGTGAGATATCTCGATGTCAGTGATGATGCCAGCACCCGCGGTGCGCAACGAGAAGTGACCGCCAGTGGCACGTTGCGTCTCACCGACCGCTGGAGCGCCATCGCGAGCGTTACGCGTGATGTGGATCAAGGCCTGTCCCGACGTCAGGAAACGGGCTTTCGGTTCCAGGATGACTGCACACAGCTGGACATCGTTTATGAGCGCCAGGATTTGGGCATTTCACGCCTAGGGCCATCTGAATCGATCCAGGTGCGTGTCACCCTTCTCACGCTGGGAACTTTCGCCGAACAATGATAAACAGTGTTGCGTGATTGCGCTGCCGCCCCGTTTGGGTAAAAGTCCCCTTGAAAATCAACAACAATGAATGCTGATGACCCGCGCCAAAAATTTATGTCTCGTTCTCGTTCTTTCGATTTCTGCTTTGTGGCTGGCTCCAGCCCAAGCCCAATACGTCGAAGGAGTCCGTGCGCTCGTCAATGATGAGCCGATCACCACCGTTGATGTACGCAATCGCATGCGTCTCATCATCGCGTCGACGGGACTTGCTCAAGTCGATCAGGAATCGCTGACGCGGATTGAGACGCAGGCACTGCGCGGTTTGATCGACGAAGTGCTTCAATTACAAGCCGCTCGCGAATTTGAGGTCGAAGTCACCGATGAGGAAGTGTACGAATCCATCGTCGATCTCGCAGTCCGCAACGGGACTTCCGTTGATTCCATTATCGCCGACCTTCAGCAGTCCGGTGTGGATATTTCAACGCTCCAACACCAGCTCGAAGCCGAAATAGCTTGGCAAATCATCGTCAACGGCCGGTATAGCTCCCGCATCCGGATCAGCACGCAGCAAATCGAAATGGCACTCGAGCGCTTGGCTGTTAGTGCGTCCCAGCCGCAATTTCGAATTTTTGAACTCTTCATCGGTATCAATAATGTCAACGATGAAGACGTTGCTGTTGAACGCATGATCAACGTGATGGAGCAATTACAGCAAGGTGCACAATTCCCAGAATTGGCCCGGCAGTTTTCCGATGCATCCTCCGCCGCTCAAGGTGGTGATATTGGCTGGATTACCGCCAATCAACTCCGCCCTGAAATATCATCAATTCTACCGCAGATGATGACTCAGTTTAATCAGAGCGGTGGCCGCGGGGCACTTAGCAACCCGGTCCGCGTTCCCGGTGGATTGATGATCGTAGCATTGGTCGCTGCCCGCGATGGCTCGACTACGTTGCAGTATGAACTGGTTCAACTAACCGTTCCAAGTAGCGCCCTAACCGAAGATAGCGGAAACGCGTTTCGTGAGGCCTTGTCAAATTCTCCGGCGTGCTCAAGTGCAGATTCTATCGCTGCCAGCATCCCCGGTGCGTTTTCGACAGTCTTAGGGTCCATTGGTTCCGATGCTATGTTGCCTCAGATCAGCGAGGCACTTTCTCCACTTCGTGCTGGTGATAATACCGGTGTGATGCAGACGGCGGCCGGAATGCAGGCTCTGCTGGTTTGCGACCGCGAGATTGCCGGGCCGGGTGTCCCGTCTCGTGACGACCTGGAGCGTCAGCTTCGTGGTCAGCAATTGTCATTGCTCTCTCGTCGCTGGCTCCGTGATTTGCGTCGCGACGGTACGGTTGAGATCCGTGATTAATGGCTGAGTTTTTGCCCGTCGCGGTGTCGATGGGTGACCCAGCGGGCATCGGGCCAGAAATCATTGTCAAAGCTTGGGCCAGGCTCAATCAGACCTCAAGCATGTCTCACACGGGTCCGGCATTTTTTTGTCTCGGCGATCCGTCGGTCTTGCAGTTGGCGGCCAAGCTCTGTGATCTTCCCGCTCCCGTTGTGATTGAAGCTCCAACCGAATGTCGTACCGCTGCGGCATATGGCGTCCCCGTTCTCCCGACATCCGTGGCGCTCTATTCGACCGTACAAAAATCGGTGCCCGATCCAGCGAACAGCCCAAGTGTGAAGGCCTCGATAGAAGACGCTGTTCGGCTATGTTTGGAAGGACACGCGAGTGCGCTCGTCACCGCGCCAATCTCAAAAGCGGTGATGTATGAAGCCGGCTTCGATTTTCCCGGGCACACCGAATACCTCGCCAGCCTTACGGAAAAACATCCGACTATCGGACCACGTGGCCCCCTCATGATGCTCGCTGGTGCCGGTCTGCGAGTAGTCCTAACCTCGATTCATCAATCACTCTCGACTGCGGTTGCTGCAATCAACACCGCCCGAATTATCGAAACGGCGCGGATCGCCCATTACGCTCTAAAGTCGGATTTTGGAATCTCGAAACCACGCTTGGCACTCGCCGGGCTAAATCCACATGCAGGCGAAAACGGCGCGATGGGCCATGAAGAAATCGAAATTATCAATCCGGCCGCCAGACAACTTCGCTCGGAAGGAATTGACATCACCGACGCGCTTCCGCCCGACACAATGTTCCATACTGAAGCGCGCGCTGAATATGATGCTGCGATCTGCCACTACCATGATCAGGGCTTAATTCCGGTGAAGACTTTGGATTTCCATGGCGGGGTCAATATCACCTTAGGTCTCCCCATTATCCGGACGTCACCAGACCACGGAACGGCCTTCGACATCGCTGGAAAAAATCTCGCCCGGCCGGAGAGTCTTATTGCGGCAATTCAGCAGGCGCAAAATATGGTGGAGCATCGGAATGGCCGATAACCAACTTCCGCCTCTTCGGGACGTGATTGCTCGCCATGAGCTCGCGGCGAAGAAGGCATTTGGTCAACATTTTTTGCTCGATCTCAATCTAACCGCGAAAATTGCCAGCTTTGCTGGTGATATGAGCCGTGCAAGCGTCCTTGAGGTTGGCCCTGGACCAGGCGGCTTGACGCGGGCAATTCTGGCAGCTGGAGCGCAACATCTCACATTGGTGGAAAAGGATGCCCGCTTTATACCGGCGCTGGAAGAACTGCACACGGCTTACCCAGATCAGCTGACCATTACCGAAAACGACGCTCTGCGAACCGATGATGCGGCTCTCTTGGGGCCGGGTGAGCGGGTGATTTTATCAAATCTCCCCTATAATGTCGGCACCCAAATCTTGATCAAATGGATCCAAGCAGATCCCATTTGGTGGCGATGCGCGGTGCTGATGTTTCAACGCGAAGTCGCCGAGCGAATTGTCGCGAAAGTGAACACCAAAGCGTACGGCCGATTGGCCGTCCTCAGCCAATCTAGGTGTCAGTGTCAACTGACGCTGAGAGTACCCGCGGCTGCTTTCACACCTCCGCCCAAAGTGGAATCTGCAATTGTCGTTCTCGAACCTCTTCCGCCTGAGGCGTGTTTCGATGATATCAAAGCCCTTGAAATCATAACCGCATCAGCATTTGGGCAACGACGAAAGACGCTCCGTCGGAGCCTCGGCCAAGCGGCTAACCATACCAATATATCATCCGAAGAATTGATCGAGCGCGCCGGTTTGGATTCGAAGGCACGCGCAGAAACGATTGATATTGAAGGGTTTCAAACGCTCGCGAACGTTTGGCGTCAGGCACGCAACCAGAGCTCAAAATAGTCCCATTGAGGGAGGACGATTTGGGCCTTATTGCTCGACCAACGCGTCAACAAAGTCTGAAAGCCAAGGATGCCGATCCCGCTTCCAGCGTTCTGCATGCAGGATCAGAGTCAACTTCTCGAGGGCCCGAGCAAAGTCGTCATTTACAATGACATAATCATACTCATCCCAATGCGAAATCTCGCCCTTGGCGCGACGCATGCGATCACGGATCACATCAGCCTCGTCCTGTCCGCGTTTATTGAGGCGGTCCTCGAGCAGATCCAGGGATGGCGGTAATATGAAGACTCGGACGGTATCGGCATCAGCCTGCTCCGCAATTTTTTGCGCGCCCTGCCAATCGATATCAAAAATCACGTCACGACCGCGCTCGATCGCATCCAAGACCGGTGTTTTTGGCGTGCCATAGAAGTGTCCAAACACTTCTGCCCATTCAAAGAATTCATCCGTATCAATTTTCGCGCGAAACTCGTCCTCGCTGACAAAATAATAATCTGTGCCATCCACCTCGCCCGGTCGCGGCGGCCGTGTTGTGGTGGAGATTGACAGCACAACATCGGGATTTTGGGACAGGAGGCGTTTGCTCAGGGTTGTTTTTCCCGCACCTGATGGGGATGAAAGAGCCAACAAAATGCCGCGTCGACGTCCGCGAAAAAGGCCTGAAAAACCGTCACTCGACATTTTGGACTTGCTCCCGCAATTGATCGATGGCGTTTTTCATCGCCAAGCCCGTCTGGGTCAGCGACGAATCAGCTGACTTGGAACATAGAGTATTTGCTTCCCGATTGAATTCCTGAGTCAGGAAATCGAGCTTGCGGCCTGTTGGTGAACCCGCATCGAGCAGGCTTCGAGCCGATACGATATGGGCATCAAGACGATCAACTTCCTCGCGGACATCCATTTTCACTGCCAGAGCAGCAGCTTCAATAGCCAACTTGTCCGAAGGCAGACCTTCAGGCAGCAATTCAGCAAATTTGGCGGACACCCGATCTCGGATGACGTCCAGGGCCAAACTGTCATTTTGCTTAGCCAACGCTGTCAGCCTGGCGACTTCCTCAACATGCCCCCGCAAAACCGGCTCAAGGGCGCGCCCTTCCGCCAATCTCGACTCGTAAAGGGCATCAAGAGCCTCGCCTAAACTATGCAGGATTGCATCGTCCAGTGCACTTTGCTGGTCATCGCTGACACTGTCATCAACATCCAGGACACCACGAATGCCAAGCAGACCGTCAAAGGTCGGTTTCTCAACACTGCCATCAGCAATAAACGGTTCAGCAGCCTCGAGGAGTTGTCTGATCCGCGACTGGTCAACTCGAACCTTTCCTTCGGAACGGTCGGTACTGATATTCAAACTGGCTTGAATATTTCCCCGCAAAAATCTCAATTTCGCTTCGGTGCGAAAAAGGGGTTCTAGACGTTCATAGCCATTGGGGACACGCACACGGGCGTCCAGCCCCTTACCATTGACGCTACGCGTCTCCCACACCCAGCTCTTATCGGCCAGTTGGCCCTCTGAGCGTCCAAAGCCGGTCATGCCCGAAATTTCGCCCATAATGTGGTCTCCGAAGGGTCAGCGTTGACGCTCTATACGTCGCCATTGAGCGACATTCCGCAAGTGCTCGGCATAGGTATCGGCAAAGACGTGGCCGCCGGTTCCGTCCGCGACAAAAAACAGCGCGGTTGTCGTTGCCGGATTGAGGACAGCTGCGATAGCCTCTCGCCCCGGATTGGCAATAGGTGTTGGTGGCAATCGAGGAATTTGGTAGGTATTCCAGGCATTTGTTGTGCTGTCGAGCTCCGAGCGACGGATGCCGCGCCCTAAAGGCTCGCCGCCTGTAATGCCGTAAATTATGGTCGGGTCACTTTCGAGACGCATGCCGCGCCGCAAGCGATTTACAAAAACGCTTGCCACCAGGTCACGTTCCGAAGAAATGCCGGTCTCCTTCTCGACAATCGAAGCCAAGATTAGGGCTTCTTCACGAGTTTCGAAGGGAAGGTTTTCCGCGCGCCCATCCCAAAGTTGCTCGACCAACTCTTCCTGTGCGCGCCGCATGCGTTCAATCACATCTGTCCGCTCAGTTCCTCGGTCAAACAGGTAGGTTTCCGGCAGTAAGCTTCCCTCTGCAGGTACTGTCGTTAGGTCTCCCACCAATAAGTCCGCGTCCTGAACAAGCGCAACGATCATCGCACTGGTCAGCCCTTCGGCCAGTGTGATGGCGTGTTGAACGGTCACCCCCTCACGCAACAGCTGATAGATGTCGGACATACTCGATTGTGCGGGGATCAAATATTCACCCGCCCGCAAGCCTCGCGCTCCCCCATCCAGCTCAACCGAAAAGCGGAAAACTCGGGCATCCCGAACCAAACCTTCTGTTTCCAGTTGTTGCGAAATTCGAATGAGCCCCACACCGGGAGGCAAAATCAAGGTTTCATCCGTCATCGCGGGGCCAGCGATCGCAAATTCGTTTTGCATCCATCGATAGCCGCCATAAATAGCCGCGGCACCAAGGATGGAAAGAATAACGGCCACGGCTAAGAACCATTTTAAGATACCGATGATGCCGCCCTTTTTGGGATCATTAGGGCCTGTGTTGTCTGCCCTGTTATCTGTCGATGCACTTGCCTCATTCATCGGCGTATTCTCCACGCATTACTCAGTCGGCTTTGACAAATACCACGGAAGCATTTGTGCCGCCGAATCCAAATGAATTAGACAGCGCAGCATTGACAGTTTTCCGGACTGGACCGCTCGAAGCAAGATCAATTTCCGTTTCAACAGAAGGGTTTTCCAAGTTGAGTGTCGGCGGGCAGATACCATGCTTGATCGCAAGAATCGAAAAAATTGCCTCCACCGCGCCTGCCGCTCCGAGCAAATGCCCGATCGCGGATTTGGTCGAAGACATTACCAGACCTGAACCGACATCACCGAACAAGCGTTCAACAGCGCGCAGCTCAATCTCATCCCCCAGCGGAGTCGAGGTCCCGTGCGCGTTAATATAGCCAATTGCGCTCGGATCCAGACCAGCATCTTTTAGTGCAGCGGACATCGATCGATAGCCACCATCCCCGTCAGCAGCGGGCGCGGTGATATGATAGGCGTCACCGGATAATCCATACCCCTTAACTTCGGCATAGATTGTCGCTCCGCGCGCTTTGGCCTGCTCATATTCTTCCAGTACCACTACGCCGGCACCCTCCCCCATGACAAACCCGTCACGGTCTCTATCATACGGCCTGGAGCCTGCAGTCGGATTATCATTAAAGCCAGTCGAAAGCGCCTTGCAGGCGATAAAGCTGCCTATCCCAAGTCGGCAGACCGGGGCTTCCGCACCACCACTCAACATCAGATCCGCATCACCACGGGCAATCATTCGGGCCGCGTCACCAATAGCGTGAGCCCCCGTTGAACAGGCGGTAACGACGGAGTGATTGGGTCCCTTGAGGCCATGTCGTATCGACACCTGCCCCGACACCAGATTGATCAACATACCCGGAATCGTGAAGGGAGACAGCTTCCGTGGGCCCTTCTCATGAAGGGTAATAGATGCGTTATAGGTAGTTTCGAGGCCGCCGATCCCTGAGCCAATCATCACACCGGCTCGATATCGGTCTTCCTCATTGGAGGCCTGCCAACCACAATCCGCCATGGCCTCTTCGGCGGCGGCAATTCCATAAAGAATGAAGTCATCAATGCGCTTGCGGTCACGCGCGCTCATTATGGAATCAGGGTCCAACGCCCCCTCATCAGTCGGAGAGCCCCCACCGCGACCATCGACCCGCGGAACAATTCCGGCGATCTGGCAAGCCAGATCGCCGGTTTCGAAATGCTCTATCGGTCCTAAACCGGATCGCCCCTCGAGAAGCCGTCTCCAGACGACGTCCTGCGTACAACCCAGTGGAGTAACCAGGCCTATGCCCGTGACAACAACACGACGCATCAGCCAGACTTACTTGGCAACCGCTTCACTGATGAACTTGACGGCATTGCCGACAGTCTGGATGTGCTCAGCGGCATCATCCGGAATTTCGATGTCGAATTCTTCTTCGAAAGCCATAACCAGCTCAACATTATCCAGGGAATCAGCGCCCAGATCGTCGATAAAGCTGGCTTTGTCAGTTACTTTGTCAGCTTCTACATCGAGATGCTCAATTACGATTTTCGATACGCGTTCGAGAATGTCAGACATTTCAGACCCTCATTATATAATCACCACCAGGAAATTGGTGATGTGGGAAAGGACGGGAAGCACTGCTTTATCAGCCATTTCCCAAGATGCGCGGGCAAATATCATACTTGTCCCGCAATGACCAGTAAGCCGAACGATTTTTTGGTCCGACCCTATTTAAAATCAAATCATCGCCATTCCGCCATTTACATGCAGGGTTTGGCCCGTCACGTAATTAGCTTCAGCACTTGCCAGATAGACAGCTGCGGCGGCGATGTCATCACCTGTCCCCAGATCGCCCGCAGGAATCTTGGTGAGAATGGCGTTGCGTTGGTCATCATTGAGCACGTCAGTCATCGGTGACGCGATGAAGCCAGGCGCAATACAATTGACCGTGACACCACGCGCACCAACTTCCTGAGCCAACGATTTCGAAAAGCCGATCATGCCGGCCTTTGACGCACAATAATTGGTTTGACCAGGATTGCCGGTAACCCCAACAACCGAGGTGATCCCCACGATCCGGCCCCAGCGTGATTTCATCATCCCCCGCAGGGAGGCGCGGCAAAGGCGGAAATAACTCTCAAGATTGACTGTCATCACAGACGTCCAATCCTCATCCTTCATCCGCATCAACAGCTGATCTTTGGTGATGCCCGCATTGGCGACTAGTATATCCATGGACCCCATTGCCGCGGCGGCATCTTTAGGCAGCGCATCAACAGCCGCGGCGTCGGACAGATTACACGGCAACACATGCGTCCGTTCACCCAGCTCCGCAGCGACTTCCTGCAATACGTGTTCGCGAGTGCCAGAGAGGGCTACAGTCGCGCCACGCGCATGCAGCGCCTTGGCGATAGATTGGCCGAGGCCACCAGTTGCGCCTGTCACGAGCGCGTTCTTGCCAGTCAGATCGAACATCAGGAGTCCTTCAAATTCAGGAAATCAAA
>JAQXCQ010000016.1 GCA_029251785.1 Maricaulis sp.
ATTACTTACGTGAAGGAACGCGAGGCCTTCGGTCGCCCGATCATGAAATTCCAGAACACCCAGTTCAAGCTCGCCGAATGCAAGACCAAGGCGACCCTGGCCGAAGTCTTCTGCCACCATTGTTCCGAGCGCCTGCTCGAGGGCACGCTGGACGTCTCCACCGCCTCCATGTCCAAATACTGGGTCTCCGACGCCCAGAACGAGGTCATGGACGAATGCGTCCAGCTCCACGGCGGCTACGGCTTTATGAACGAATACCCGATTGCGCGCATGTGGCGGGACAGTCGGGTACAACGCATTTATGGCGGCACGAATGAAATCATGAAGCTGCTGATTGCACGGGAGCTTTAATAATTAAATGAGTGAGGCGGCGACATTCCAGCTATCAGACCGGACGGTGAAAACCCTTGCTCTCTTAGCGGGTGGTGCCGGCCCGTTTGGTTTTGATCGGCTGCTGGCGGGACTGATGATAAGCCTTCGCTCGGGCTCGGGGATTCCTACATTTGTGCCTCAGATCAGTCTCGGACTTAGCTTTGTTTCGACGGGCCTTTTCGCTCTGTGGCTTGGTTGGTTGATCAAAAGCCGCGCATTGGCTGACTGGGCCTCAATAGGGTATTTGGGGTTCACGTTGATTCCGCTTCTCTTCGTCGCGTTGCAGAACACGTTGGCCTACTTGTTCCAAAATCCCGACGGCGCCAACGGGCCAATCTTCAACGGCAATATGTGGCCGTTTTTGTTCGTGATTTTCGTGCCACCAGTCGGCTTTCAGCTTGGTGCGCATATTGCGCTGAAACGAGGGAGTAAATGAGCATTTCAGCGGCCCCCGATAACAAATCCCGAGCACCCTTAATCGCCAAATTGTTCGGTATGGCAGTCTTGAAGCCGTTACTGTTCGGCATCGCATTGATTGCGCTTGTCCCAGTTGTGCCAAATCTAATCCAGTCAATTCTGTGGTCATCGGGCTTTCGAGATCTCGCAATGCAGTGGGCTGCCACAACGTCAGGTCAAGTTTTCGCATTTTCGGATATCCATTTTCTATGGACTATCTATAAGTTGTCGTTTGTTTTTGTTGCCAGCGCAGTGCTTGGATGCATCGAGGGAAATCGTAAATTCGCTCGCGTGTTAGCAGCTTCGGTTTTTGTGATTTCGATTGTTTTATTCGTTCTGCCTGGAATTCTTGCAGCCCGTCTTGAGAACCCGTTGGCTTCGATTTTCCCGATCATGGTTCCCGCTGGAATCGCTTATCTGGGCGCATCTTTGGGCGCATCGGCCCCGGTGTTTCAAAAGTTCAGCTTCCCAAATTGGTTGACACCAGCGCTGTACGGCATCGGGCTGGCCGGTCTGGTTTCGATTTGGGGCAATTTGGTTCAAAATATTCCGGATGTATTTGCGTCAAATGCGGGCGGCGGGATCCTCGGCGTCTCGTTCACAATCTCGGCCAGCGGTCTGAGCAGTCTCGGGCACATGTTTTCTATCGGATGGGTGCAGCCATCGCCGAGAAACCTGTTCTTTATATTTTCCGAAGCGAGCATACTGATGGCCGGGGCCTATGTGGTCGGTCGGAGCCTTTCAAATACGTTCGACGTGAGGTCGATGGTCATCGGTTTCATCGCGTTTATTGGTTTTCCGGATCTTATTTTCACAATTCTTGGTTTGCCATTTTTCGGTTTTGCTATTCCGAGTATCGTCAAAGTAGCTTTGACCTTGGTGTTCACCCTGATGGTGCTTTCGTTCGTGCGCGCTGGCTTTGCCAGTCGATCTGCGCTCGTCGCGCCTTTCATCGAAAATAGGAATCGGAGCTGACACATGTACACACCGCCTGCTTTTGAAATGTCAGACCCGGACGCGCTTAATGCCGTGATGCGGGCCTATGATTTTGCGATTTTGCTGGTGCCCGGTGAGCCGGATCTGGCGGCGACGCATGTGCCGCTCAAGCTCAGCGACGAGGCGCAAATCCTCTACGGTCATGTGGCCCGGGCTAATCCCTTGTGTGCTGCGATTGAGGCGGGCAAGGAGGCGATGGCGATTTTCTCCGGGCCCCACGCCTATATCTCGCCGACTTGGTATTCCGATCCGGACAATAATGTGCCGACCTGGAATTATATCACGGTCCACGCCTTTGGTACTTTGGCGGCGCTTAAGGATATCGACGCCGAGCGCTCCCTGTCCAATCAGGTCGCCGACTTTGAATCCGATTGGCGCATCACCAATCTTGAAGCCAAAAAGCGCGCCAAGATGGAAGCGGCGATCATGCCGTTTGAGTTTGCCATCAACCGCATTGAGGGCAAATCCAAGCTCTCGCAAAACAAATCCATCGCCGAGCGCAAACGCCTAGCCGATGCCCTCGTCGAACGCGGCGAAAGCGCCATCGCCTACCACATGGTCGGAGACCGTGAGGAGACATGACGCGCGCCTTAGCCATCACAATAATAACAACAAAAACTCCCTTCCTCCCTGTCGAAAGGACGGACAATGACTGAAGCTTATATCTATGACGCCGTGCGCACGCCGCGCGGCAAGCGCAAGGGCGGAGCTCTCAATGAGATCACAGCGCTGCAACTGGCCACCCAGCAACTCGAGGCCATTCGGGACCGCTCCAATCTGGACACGTCTCTGGTCGATGACGTGATCATGGGCTGCGTTTCGCCCGTGGGTGAGCAAGGCTCCGTATTGGGTCGCTCTGCGGTGATCAATGCGGGCTATGCCGAAACCACGGCCGGTTCACAGATCAATCGTTTTTGTGCCTCGGGTCTGGAAGCGGTCAACATCGCCGCCGCCAAGGTGAAATCCGGCGAAGCCGATTTTGCCATCGGTGCCGGTGTTGAGAGCATGTCTCGTGTGCCGATGGGTTCCGATGGCGGCGCGATGCTGGTCGATCCGGAAATGGGTTTTGATCATTACATGGTGCCCCAGGGCGTCTCCGCAGACCTGATCGCCACCAAGCACGGCTTCTCCCGCGATGATGTCGACGCCTATTCCGTGGAAAGCCAAAAGCGCGCCGCACGCGCCTGGGAAGAGGG
>JAQXCQ010000017.1 GCA_029251785.1 Maricaulis sp.
ATTACTTACGTGAAGGAACGCGAGGCCTTCGGTCGCCCGATCATGAAATTCCAGAACACCCAGTTCAAGCTCGCCGAATGCAAGACCAAGGCGACCCTGGCCGAAGTCTTCTGCCACCACTGCTCCGAGCGCCTGCTGGAAGGCACGCTGGACGTCTCAACCGCCTCCATGTCCAAATACTGGGTTTCCGATGCCCAGAACGAGGTCATGGACGAATGCGTCCAGCTCCACGGCGGCTACGGCTTCATGAACGAATACCCCATCGCCCGTATGTGGCGGGACAGCCGGGTCCAGCGGATCTATGGCGGCACGAATGAGATTATGAAGCTGTTGATCGCGCGGGAGCTCTGAGCCGGAAAGGGTAAGTCATGTACACACCATCCGCCTTTGAAATGTCAGACCCGGACGCGCTTAATGCCGTGATGCGGGCCTATGATTTTGCTATTCTGCTGGTGCCCGGTGAGCCCGATCTGGCGGCGACGCATGTGCCCTTGAAGCTCAGCGACGAGGCGCAAATCCTTTATGGGCACGTGGCCCGGGCCAATCCGTTGTGTGCGGCGATCGAGGCGGGCAAGGAGGCGATGGCGATTTTCTCCGGGCCTCACGCCTATATCTCCCCGACCTGGTATTCCGACCCGGATAATAATGTGCCGACCTGGAATTACATCACGGTGCATGCCTTTGGCACGCTGGCGGCGCTCGACGGGATCGACGCCGAACGCTCCCTGTCCAACCAGGTTGCCGACTTTGAATCCGACTGGCGCATCACCAATCTGGACGCCAAAAAGCGTGGTAGAATGGAAGCCGCCATCTTGCCGTTTGAGTTTGCTATCAACCGTATCGAGGGCAAGTCCAAGCTCTCACAAAATAAGCCCGTCGCCGAACGCAGACGCCTCGCCGAGGCCCTCGTCGAACGCGGCGAAAGCGCCATCGCCTACCACATGGTCGGAGACCGTGAGGAGACATGACGCACGCAGCGACACTTTTTCCTCACCCGTTTACGGGGGAGGGGGACCACCCCCGGGTCTGGCCTTTGGCCAGCCCAAGGGCAGGCTCCGTGGTGGAGGGGGCCTGTGTTGGTCGCCGACTGCATCGCGTTGCTCCGCCCCCTCCGTCTTCGCTGCGCTACGACACCTCCCCCGCGGGCGGGGGAGGAAAGATGTTGAGCGTTTGTGAGCCGGACAAGCCGATGCGGCCGGGGACACAGAAATCTCGCAAATTTGCCAAGAAACTTCGGCGTCAGATGACCAGCGCCGAGACAATTCTGTGGTCCCGCTTGCGTCGCAGCCAGCTAATGAGTTTGAAGTTTCGTCGCCAGCATCCGGTCGGCCCCTACATCGCGGACTTCGCCTGCATGGCGCTCAAGCTGATCGTCGAGGTTGATGGCGACACGCACGGGACCACCGCCGAGCTCCAGCACGATGCCCGCCGCTCGCGATATCTCGAAAGTCAGGGGTGGACGATCGTTCGGGCTTTCAATGTGGATGTTTATAAGAATATGAATGGCGTGCTCGAACAAATCGCCGAGATGGCTCGAAACCTGGAGCGCGCCGCAGCTTTTCCTCCCCCGTTTGCGGGGGAGGGGGACCACGAAGTGGTGGAGGGGGAGATGCCTGAAACATCAGCATCGCTTTGCTCCGCCCCCTCCGATCCGGCTGAGGCCGGCCCACCTCCCCCGCAAGCGGGGGAGGAAAAACCTCATAATAACAACAAAAACTCCCTTCCTCCCTGTCGAAAGGACGGACAATGACTGAAGCTTATATCTATGACGCCGTGCGCACGCCGCGCGGCAAGCGCAAGGGCGGGGCTCTCAATGAGATCACCGCGCTGCAACTGGCCACACAGCAACTCGAAGCCATTCGGGAGCGCTCAAACCTGGACACGTCCTTGGTCGATGACGTGATCATGGGCTGCGTTTCGCCGGTTGGTGAGCAAGGCTCAGTTCTGGGTCGCTCTGCGGTAATCAATGCGGGTTATGCCGAAACCACGGCCGGCTCTCAGATCAATCGCTTTTGTGCCTCCGGTCTGGAAGCGGTCAACATCGCCGCTGCCAAAGTGATCTCCGGCGAAGCTGATTTTGCTATCGGTGCCGGTGTTGAGAGCATGTCTCGCGTGCCGATGGGTTCCGATGGCGGCGCGATGCTGGTCGATCCGGAAATGGGTTTTGATCATTACATGGTGCCCCAGGGCGTCTCCGCCGATCTGATCGCCACCAAGCACGGCTTCTCCCGCGATGATGTCGACGCCTATTCCGTGGAAAGCCAAAAGCGCGCCGCACGGGCCTGGGAAGAGGGCCGGTTCAAGAATACAATCGTACCGGTCAAGGACCAGCTCGGCCTGGAAATCCTCAATCACGACGAACACATGCGTCCGGGCACTGACATGCAATCGCTGGGCGGTCTGAAGTCAGCCT
>JAQXCQ010000040.1 GCA_029251785.1 Maricaulis sp.
GCGCGGTCCCAACTCGTCCAGTTCAACCACAGTTTCCTGCAGAAAAATCTGTCCGTCCGCATCAATCGTTACCGTCAGCGGCTCCTCGCCTGGGGGAAGCGCGCGCGCTTCGGTCTCAGGAAGATCGACTGGAATGCCCTGCGCGAGTTGCTGTGCAGTCACCATAAATACGATGAGCAGCACCAGCATCACATCAACAAACGGCGTGACGTTGATTTCGGCCTTCGGCTTCCATTTGGATCGACCGCGACCAGAGCCACCACTATCAAGTGATACAGCCATGATCAGCCTTTCTCGCGGTCAGCCAGGGCGGCTAGCTCGTCGACGAAACCATCGAGGCGAGAGCCATATTTATTGAGGTTGGCAGACAATGCGTTGAAAAAAACAACCGCCGGGATAGCGGCCAGAAGGCCCAGGGCGGTCGCAAACAAGGCTTCGGAAATACCCGGCGCAATCACCGATAATTCCGTACTGCCGGTCGCACCAATCGCAAGGAAGGAATTCATGATCCCCCAAACCGTGCCAAACAGACCAATGAAAGGCGCCGATGAGGAAATCGTCGCCAGAATACCCAGCCCGCTTTCCGAATTGGCCATTTCACGGCCCGCCTCAGCACCGGCAGCCTTGGCAACGCGGCCACCGGGCTTGTTGCCCTTCCATTCGCGAAGACCCGCCGCAAAAGTTCGGCTGAATGGCTCCTTCGCATTTTTCGCGTATTGTTCTGCCAGCTTGTCCAGGGATTGCCCCGACCAGAACTCACGCTCAAAGCTCTTGGCCTTTGAATGCAGCCCGCGCATTTGCAAACCCTTATCGATGGCGATGGCCCAGGACCAGACAGACATGAAGGCCAAAACGGCCATAACCACTTTGACCACCCAATCCGAGCGCAAAAACAGTTCAATGAAACTGAACCCGCTGGCCGTCTGTGCGACGTCTACTACCGTTGCTTCCATGAGAAATTTCCTCAGCTGCGGCCTGATACCAAACGCCAGACCCGCTATGTCCCTTGTTATTCACATCGCATGCCGCGCGTTCAATCCACCATCAAACACACATCCATTCCAGCTTTTGCAGCCAGAATGCGGCAAATTTTCGATGTTGATAGCACAGAGTTGTGTGCCAGATGCAGACCCTTAGCGCACAGCGTGTGAAGCTTAAGGCTTTGCTCACCTTGTTAGGGAAAATTAACCAGGTCTGATTTGGGATTATTGGTTATGCAAAACCTTCAGGGCCTATCTGCCGTCGTGGCCGTTGATCGAACGGCCATGGGCGAAGCGATACGCCAAGCCCTGGTAGGATGCGGCGTAAAAGTCCCGATGTTATCGGAGGATATCGACAAGGCTTTGGTCGCCTGCGAAACTCAACAGCCGGACGTGCTCTTCATCAGCTTTATCTTCGACGGCAGTCCGGCACTGGAATTAATGCGCATCATCCGTCGCCAGAAGGGCGGTGTCGGTCGGATCAATCCGCAATTGCCGATCATCATTACCTCCCACAATCCTCACCCCAAGCAGATCAAGGCCTGCATGGCCGCGGGGGCACACGAGTTTATGGCATTGCCAGCCTCGCGAGATGCGCTGGGTACGGTTATCGATCGGGCGGTCACAGCGAAACGCGACTGGATCGAAGAAAAAGCTTATTTCGGGCCAGATCGCCGCCGCCGCCAAATCCCGAAACTCCCCTTCCCGGACCGACGCGGCGCAGGTTAAGTCAATCACGCACATTGGTACCCCGGAAACTCATCTCATTCGCTCGGCAAGGCAGGTGTTGGGAACGCTCTGCCACAACCCGCCTGACAAACGCCTGTCTGACAAACGCCTGTCTGACAAACGCTTTTCTGCCAAACGCTAATCAGCATCCGGATGGTGAGGCGCGCGCAATGGCCCGACCCGTGACACATTTGCTGGCAATCGCGCTGTGCAAATGGGCTATATTCGATTGCCATCCCGAAGCCATGTGCCTCGTTTCACCGGGTTGCACTCAAACAACCGAACCAATGCCAGGGTTGAGTTTTATTTTTGCATTTAAGGATTGTGTGCCAAGATTGGTCACGCAGGCGTAATGACCTTTGGTAGCCACAATTTCGTCATCCATTTCGGCGCGCGTTTGACGCGTCCTGTGAGGTCAATACAGATCGCCTGGACGCTAACCCTCGCGATGGTTTCATCCCCCCGCAGCATCCGTTGATCCATCATCAAACGTGCACCCTTTGACGGTCGATAAATCGTCTCCACCACAAGGGCGTCATCGATCCGCGCTGCCAGATCAAATTCGATATTCATCCGGCGCACGGCGAACGCTGTCGGCTCGTCATGCGTAGCGATTTCGTGGTGGAAAATTCCCAGACATCGCAAACTATCCGTCCGCCCGCGTTCGAAGAAATTCAAATAGCGCGCATGGTAAACGAGGCCCGAAAAATCGGTGTCTTCGTAGTAAACACGGGCTGCTAGGCGGTGAATATTGTCGGCGTCGAATTTACCCGCGCTCGGTTTTGGGTTTTCACTCATTTGTAAACAACTTGCCCTGATCTACAGCCTGTTCCGGCAGCGCTTGCGGAGCCTCAAGCCCCATATGTGTCCACGCCCGCGTTGCGGCCATCCGCCCTCGTGGTGTGCGCATGATAAAGCCTTGTTGGATCAAAAACGGCTCCACAACATCCTCAAGCGCATCACGCGCCTCGGCCAACGAAGCCGCGAGGGTTTCTACGCCAACAGGACCACCGGAAAAATGGTGAATCAGAGCATGCAGATATCGACGGTCCAGACTGTCCAGTCCGATCTCATCGACCTCCAACCGCTGCAGAGCACGGTCCGCAACAGCCTGGGTAATTTCCGTCGCACCTTCCGCCTCTGCGAAATCGCGCACGCGGCGCAGTAAGCGACCAGATACGCGCGGTGTTCCGCGGGCGCGCCGGGCAATTTCGCGCGCACCATCCGGTGTCGCATTGATGCCCAGCTTGCCGGCAGCCCGCGTCACAATTGAGCCAAGCTCATCCTCGTCGTAAAACTCCAGACGGACGGGTATGCCGAAGCGATCCCGCAGCGGCGTGGCCAGCAGACCCGCACGCGTTGTAGCCCCGACCAAAGTGAAGGGCGGCAATTCTATTCGGACCGTGCGGGCTGACGGCCCCTCGCCAATCACCAGATCCAGACAAAAGTCCTCCATCGCCGGATAGAGAATTTCCTCTACCGCCGGAGCCAGCCTGTGGATCTCGTCAATAAACAACACATCGCGCGGCTCGAGATTGGTCAGGATGGCCGCCAGATCACCGGCCTTGGCGATCACCGGACCAGAAGTCGCACGAAAACCGACGCCCAGCTCTTTTGCTACGATCTGCGCCAGTGTTGTTTTACCCAGGCCGGGAGGTCCGGACAGCAGCAAATGATCCAGCGCCTCCTCGCGCCGGCCCGCCGCATCAACAAACACTTTCAGATTGGCTATTGTCGCCTTCTGCCCCACAAAGTCGCCGAACGACAGAGGCCGCAGCGCCTTGTCCCGCCCGTCACCCGGCTGTGGTTCCTGATCGATGACCCGATCGTCGGAGGATGTGAAAGGTGCGTCAGTCATGATCACCGGGCATTACAATGATCCGCTCACCCGCTCCAACCACCACTTTTTTGATTACCTGAATCAAAGCGCCAACTCCTTCAACGAACGGCGGATCACGTCTCCCACCGGAGCATCATTGTCACCTTCACGCAACACCGTCGCCACGGCCTCACGCGCAATTGTTTCGTGATAGCCCAGATTGAGCAATGCCGAGACGGCATCCTCTCGCGAAGCAGCCTCGGTGGCAGACGTCGGCTCTACCGCCACCGGCGAAGCGGAATTTGTTGAGGCTGTTTGTGGCGTCAGGCCGATACCGAAACTTCGTCCGGTCGGCGGCGTCTTTCCTTTTAGCTCCGTCGCCAAGCGGATCGCCAGTTTTGGACCAACGCCCTTGGCGCGCCCAAAAGCCGCCTTGTCACCGAGCGCCGCCGCGTTGGCGATTTCACTGACCGGCAATACATCAAGGATGGCGAGGGCCGCCTTGCCACCAACACCCTGCACACCTTGCAAATGCACAAACCAGGCACGTTCCGCATCATCAAGAAAGCCAAACAACTTAAAGGCATCCTCCCGGATATGGGTCTCGATATGCAGCGTCGCAGATGCACCCGGCTCCAGCCGTCCGAGCGTGCCTGTACTCGCCGAAACCAGATACCCAACGCCATTGACATCGAGCACAACTTCGCCGGTGCCAACGGCTTCAACGATACCCTTGAGCATTCCGATCATGCGAATTTCTCCATACGGCGAATTGATCTGTGGTTGGCGTGACAAATGGCAATCGCCAGGGCATCGGCCGCATCGGCCTTTGCTTTTGTGCCTGGCAACAACACGCCGATCATCGCCGCAATTTGGTGTTTGTCAGCTGTGCCAGTTCCAACCACGGACTTCTTGACCAAACGCGCCGCATATTCCGCGACCGGTAATCCGGCTTGGCAGGGAGCCAGCATCGCCGCGGCACGAGCGTGCCCCAGCTTCAGGGCTGACATCGCATTCTTCGCCATAAACGCTTCTTCAATAGCCGCCTCGTGTGGCGCGTGTTCTCGCACCAATTCAGTCACTGCATCAAAAATGTGAGAAAGGCGCATTGCGAGTGGCGCATCCGTTGGGGGTTTGATGACGCCGTGAGCGAGTGCACTTAGCCGCGAACCATCCAAGGCAATCATACCCCATCCCATGCATCTGAGTCCGGGATCGATACCCAGTATCCGAATCGGAAAATCTGCCATTTTGCTATTTAGCCCCGCTTTAATTACCGGTCATAGCATCGAACAACAAATAAGAACAAGTCGTGAACATCAAATTTGGTAACACGCTGACATTCATTCATAAAGCTGAAATTGGCCCAATATCGGTGCAATTGCTACTCATTCGCGTTGCGGTTGAGAATTGGTCGCAAAAATTCATCTTACCTACTGAAATACAACAGTAATTAAATTCAAACTTATGTTTGACCCTGATTGGGCTGCCCGCGTAGAGTGTTCGTGGGAACGCACACCCGCGCGACACATCGTCACGCGAACCAAAAACAGACCGATCCGAACATCCGGACCGGCGAAATGACGAGATAAAAAGGGGAGAATATTTATGGCGAAAAAAGGTAAACTCAGCCGTCGCTCGTTTCTCGCGCGCGTCGCTGGCGGCACAATCGCAGTTGGCGCAGTTGGCGCGGCTGCAACAGCAACAGTAATGCAGCGTTACTCTGACGCGGATCCATCAGATGGTGTTGCACGTACTGGCATCACCGATTCTAATCCAAGCGACGATGCGAACCATGGAACAAGCGCAACTGGACGCACTGACAGCGATTCCGGAAACTGCGCCGACAGTGCAGGGTATGGGCGTGGCAATACCGGCTACACCGATTCAGACGGTGGCAGCTGTGCCGATCCAGGTGGACGTGGCCGCGGTCCGTCACACTAAAAATATCTCGCGAGGATAACCGCGCGGCGATGGGGTTTCGCCGACGCAAGCCAAAAGCAGGGAGATCCCTATGGCTAAAAAAGGCAAGCTAAGCCGCCGTTCCTTTATGACTCGGGTCGCGGGTGTTGCGGTAGCAACAGGAGCGGCCGGTGTCGTCACCGGTGGTGTCGCCGCGCAGCGTTATACCGGCAACACAGACAGTGACAGCGGATCCAATCGGGACCGCGCAGGGTATGGCCGAACCGGCCAAACAGACAGTGATAGCGGCAGCGGTGCAGATCGCGGCGGCTATGGTCGTGGTTCCAACAGCTATACCGACAGCGATACCGGTGCCTATGCTGACCCAGCCGGTCGTGGCCGGGGCAGCTCTGGTGTGACCGACAGTGACACGGGCGGCTACGCCGATCCGGCTGGTCGCGGTCGCGGTGGTCGCACTGGCGTCACCGATGGCGATAGTGGATCCTATGCGGATCCCGCAGGTCGCGGTCGCGGTGGTCGCTCTGGCGTGACAGACAGTGATCCAGGTGACGCCGTTGGCAATGGCCGCGGTGGTCGCACCGGCTTGACTGACAGTGATCCAAACGATCCTGTCGGCAATGGGCGGGGCAACCGCACCGGCTTAACCGATAGTGATCCAAGTGACGCTGTCGGAAATGGCCGTGGCAATCGCACCGGCATCACCGATAGCAACCCAAGTGACCCGGCCGGTAATGGTCGCGGCAGCCGCACCGACAGTGACAGCGGAAGCTGTTCTGATCCGGGTGGTCGGGGTCGTGGACCGGTACGCAACGGCACATCCGATTCGGATTCGGGTAGCTGTTCTGATCCAGGCGGACGTGGTCGTCCTGGATACTGATACGTCCGCATTCAAGTGAATTAGGAAACGGGCGAACCGCAACCACGGTTCGCCCGTTTTCGTCTAAAGCAGGGGAAATGACATCATGGCCAAAATTGGCAAACTAAGTCGAAGATCATTTCTGACCCGGGTCGCAGGTGCAACGGTTATGACCGGTGCCGCCGGTGTCGTGTCGGGATGTGCTACAACGGGTTACACCGATGCCGACCCGAATGATCCGGCCGGAATGGGCCGCGGCGGCTCGCGCTACGGTCAGACCGACTCAGATAGCGGTGCTTACGCAGATCCTCCAGGTCAGGGCCGGCGCGGCGGTGGAACCGGAATTACCGATAGTGATACCGGCCGATATGCTGATCCCGCAGGCCATGGCCACGGCGGCGGTGGCGTCACCGACAGTGATGGTGGCGCACACGCTGATCCCGTCGGCCGGGGGCGAGGGGGCGGTGTCACCGACAGTGATACTGGATCTTACGCCGATCCCGCGGGACGTGGGCGTGGCTCTTCAGGTGTCACAGACAGCGATACTGGCAGCTATGCGGATCCAGCGGGACGAGGTCGTGGCGGAAGCCGAAACGGCGTGACCGATAGCGATAGCGGGCGATATGCTGACCCTCCAGGTCGCGGGCGAGGCAATGGTAGCGGTGTCACAGACAGCGATACCGGCAGCTATGCCGATCCAGCGGGCCGAGGCCGAGGTGGCGGCGTAACCGATAACGACAGCGGAGCAGGTGCAGACCCTGTTGGACGAGGTCGCGGGCGTTCTGGCGGCGGTACCGACAGTGACACCGGTGCCGGCGCAGACCCTGTCGGCCGAGGACGGTCAGGCGTCACCGACAGCGACACTGGCAGTTATGCCGATCCAGTCGGGCGAGGCCGCGGCGGATAGGGACAAATACAAACGGGAGAGGCGTCATCAGGCGTCTCTCCCGTTTCATCTTCAGCGGCAAGCGTCAATTCGTCACGCCCAACCCCGCTTTGCAATCAATCACAAACAGACATAATAGCCACACAAATATTGGGGAGAAATGGATATAATGGACCGCCAACCTTGGGTAGACGACGTAATCGGATATATGCTCGGCTCCGAACAAAAAACCAATTTTTTCAAAGATTATCACGAAAAAAAGCCGCTCATTGTCAGCCGTGATGAACCTGATCGTTTCCAAGATTTGCTATCATTTGAGCGCATCGATGAAATGGTCTCCAGTCTGGAATTTCCAACTGGAACGCTGGATATGACATCCGCGTCCAAGTCCCTGACCCGTGAGGATTACACATTCTCGTCCGGCGTTGCCGATCGCGGTGCTGTCTCCCGCCATTTCCAGAATGGTGCGACCTTGATCTTACCTCAACTGCACCAATCAGATGCGCGGCTGGCTAGTTTTTGTCACGCGATGGAAGCGATTTTTTCCTGCCACCTACAAACAAATATCTATCTAACGCCACCGGATGCTCAGGGTTTCAACACACATTACGACGACCACGATGTATTCGTCATGCAAGTTTCCGGGTCCAAAACCTGGCGCTTTTACGATACGCCCGTCGCAAACCCCTATCGCGGGGAAGGCTTTCAAAGCGGCGCACACGATATAGGCGAGCCGACCCAGGAATTCGTCATGAATGCAGGCGATTGCATCTACGTCCCACGCGGTCTGATGCATGATGCGCGCACCCATGGCGATGTCGCATCTCTCCATATTACCTGCGGCCTCATCGTCAAGACCTGGGCCGACCTGATGCTCGAAGTTGTTTCAGAGGTAGCGTTAAAAAATCCGGACTTCAGACGCGCCCTGCCCGCAGGATTTGCCCGACCGGATTTTGATCGAACTGAAGCCATCAAGCATTTCGAGAAAATTAGCCAAGCGCTCGCCGACAACACCGATCCCGAAGCCGCGCTTGATCTGTTCGTCGACAATCACATCCGCTCGCGAACACCGGACACGACCGGAACGCTCAGCGGCTTTCAAACACCGCTCAAACCGGGACAGAGATTTTCTCTCCGGCCGTTGACACCATGGCGTTTGGCCGAAGATGGCGAGCATATTGTTATCATCACATCGGGTGGCGAAGTACGCTTTCCGGCCGATGCTGAGCCGGGCCTGCATACACTGCTGGACGGTGGCGAAATCAGTACCGCAAGCTTTAAGGCTTTAAGTGATGAAGGCGCGACGGAAACAGTCCAGAAGCTCTATGCCTATGGCCTGACAATACCCGTCGACAAATAAACGGTCAGATCTAGACCCGCCTCAAACCCTCTCGGGTGCGAGGCGGGTCTATTGGATTGAGACTATTTGAGCGCCCGGGCCAGTTCAACAATAGCGTCGGTCGTAATGCCGAAATGGGCATACAAATCTTCGGCCGGAGCGCTGGCCCCAAAGCCGGTCATACCGACAAATCCACTATCAATTCCGAGATAAGCATCCCACCCGAAGCGAATCGCAGCCTCAACGCCAATGCGCGGAACACCGGGCACCAGAACCTGATCGCGATACGCCACGTCCTGCTCAGCGAAGATATCCAAACAAGGCGCAGAAACGACACGAGCTGTGATGCCCTCCCCGGCAAGCAACTCTGAAGCCTCGGCCGCCAGGGCCACTTCTGAACCGGTCGCGATAATCACCACGTCCGGCTTCCCTTCGGTATCAATGAGTGTGTAGGCACCGCGCGCCGACAAATTTTCAAAGCCATCGTCCTTGCGCAGGAATGGAAGCTTCTGTCGCGACAGAGCCAGCACAGACGGGCCATCCAGACGCTGAAGCGCCAAATCCCAGGCCTCAGCTGTCTCAAGTGCATCCGCCGGGCGAAATACATGTGTGTTTGGCATCGCCCGCAGAGATGCCAGCGTTTCCACCGGCTGATGAGTTGGTCCATCTTCGCCCAGCCCGATTGAATCGTGCGTGTAGACATAGACGATTGGCTGCTCCATCAGGGCAGACAGGCGCATCGCCCCTCGGCAATAATCCGCGAACACCAAGAATGTCGCAACGTGGGCACGAAAACCACCATGAACTGACATCCCGTTGGCACAGGCGGCCATGCCATGTTCGCGAACACCGAAATGCATATATGGCGCATCGTAATTGGATGACGTCACGGCATTCGCACCCGGCGTTTTCGTCAAATTAGACCCGGTCAGGTCAGCCGAACCGCCAACCAGACTTGGCCAGGCATCGACAATCGCAGCAAGCGTCTTGCCCGAAGAGGCGCGCGACGCCAGGTCTGGCTTCTCCGCAGCCACTTGCATGCGCCAGTCACTCAGCGCTTTAAGTTCTTCTTCGCCTGGCTCACCAGACAATTGGGCGACCAACGCATCAGATTTATCCGAATCCGCCAATCGCAAACACCATGCCTCATGCTCAGACGCCGACCCGGCCTCAGACCAGGCCTCATAGATATCGGCCGGAATTTCAAACGGGGCGTGCTCCCAGCCCAGCGCCTTGCGTGCGCCGGCAATCTCTTCATCGCCCAGTGGTGCACCGTGGCATCCTGCTGTACCGGCTTTGGTCGGCGCGCCGTAGCCAATCGTTGTTCTACAGGCGATCAACACCGGTCGATCACTGGTTTTAGCTTTCTCAAGCGCTGCATCGATCGCATCAACATCATGACCATCAATTCGGCTGGTGGCCCATCCCGACGCCTCGAAACGCTTCAACGTATCCGTGGATTCGGTCAGACTCGTCGGACCATCGATCTGAATTTCATTATCATCCCAAAGCACCACCAGACGGTTGAGCTTGAGATGGCCAGCCATGGCGATCGCTTCCTGGCTGATACCCTCTTGCAGATCACCATCACCGGCGATCACCCACGTGCGGTGATCAACAAGATCATCCCCAAAGCGCGCATTGAGCATGCGTTCGGCAAGCGCCATGCCGACCGACATGGAAATGCCCTGCCCCAGAGGCCCCGTCGTCGCTTCAACACCCGGCGTATGGCCGTGTTCGGGGTGTCCGGCGGTCAGCGCTCCCAACTGACGGAATTGCCGAAGCTCATCCATCGTCATGTCTTCGAAGCCCGTCAGATGCAGGAGCGAATAAAGCAGCATTGAGCCGTGCCCGGCCGACAAGACAAAGCGGTCCCGATCTGCCCACGCAGGTGCCGCGGGATCAAATTTCAGATGCTTGGACCAAAGAACCGTCGCCACATCAGCCATACCCATCGGCATGCCGGGATGTCCTGATTTAGCGGCCTGAACAGCGTCCATTGAAAGAGCCCGGATCGCGTTGGCCATCTGGGTCAGGCTTGTGCCATTGGATGCGTTCATCATCGCCTCGTTTTTGCTTGCCTGAACCTAGGGAGATTCGTCTGGCGCGCTCTAATTTATCTCGTGGGCGCGCCTGTACGACGAAGCAAGGCGCGAGTCGATGCGTCATAACCAGATAGGTCGCCGTCCAAAATACCTTTCATCAGCACTTTCCCCAGTTCCACCCCCCATTGGTCGAACGGATTGATCTCGTACAACACGCTTTCGACAAACACCTTATGCTCGTGCAGGGCGATTAAAGCGCCCAAAGTCGACGGTGTCAGCTCATCCAGCAAAAGCGTCGAAGAGGCTCGTCCACCCGGCATTGATTTGTGTGTCGCCAGTGTTGGCTCATCGGCGGGGTCAACGGTTCGGCCATCAAGCAAAGCCGCACCCTGCGCTGCCATATTAGCGGCCAAGGCGCGCTCACGCGGATCCTCGCTACTGAAATGCAACGCAATGCCGATGAAATCTACCGGCACGATATCGGTTCCCTGGTGCAGCCATTGGAAGAAGGAATGCTGGATTTCCGTCCCGCATCCGCCCCAAACCAAGGCACCGCCGGGCGTTTGAGCCGGCAATCCATCACGCCTGACCGATTTCCCAAGCGATTCCATTTCCAGTTGCTGAAAGAAATCCGCCAATTTGCCAAGACGTACCGAATATGCGGCGACACACCGGCTGGAATACCCAAGACAAGCCCGGTTCCAATAATCGATAAGCCCCTTCACGATAGGCATATTGGTCGCCATCGGCGCCTCGGCAAAATGCCGGTCCATATCTCGAGCCCCGCTCCGGAACGCAGCAAACACATCCGGTCCAAGACCGATTTCAAGCGCAAGACCCACCGCACTCCAGACCGAATACCGCCCGCCAACCCAATCGGGGAAATCAAAAATCAACTCCGGATCAAG
>JAQXCQ010000070.1 GCA_029251785.1 Maricaulis sp.
CAGCTCATCCAGCCGCGCCGCTTCGGGCACATCGGTGAACAACTCATCAAAGGAAGACACGCCGATCGTCTCGAGCATGGCTTTGCGGTCGGTATCTGTGTGAGGTAGGTAACGCATCAGATTTTGCTTTCTCTTCCAGTCTCGGCGATCAGTTTTCGTTAGATTGTCTAATATGAAGCGACGCATTGGGCCCAAACTGGTGGCCAAAGATCATCCCATCGCCGTGTGTCCATTCACCATCTCTGAGCCGTACTGGGACCTGGATTGTGGTTTTGTATTCGATCCCCTCGCTGGAATCTGGCTCGAAATATAGATTCCACCAAACCCGCCCACGAGTGCCACGGCGATTAAGTCGAACACGAACAGCGATCAATCGTCGCACACCCGTAAAACAAAACTCGCCCCTGGGGCCGACGTTGAAACACTCTTCTTCTTCAATCTGATCGACACATTGAGCCATCAACTGGTCGTTTCCTGATCGCTCAACAATTGAATCACCGTCAAGCTCGATCGGATCCAATCCACACCGGTCATACGATCCCCCGTTGAAGTGCGTCATGTAGGCGTTGACTGCTCCAAAATACGCATCGTAGTGCTCGTCATTCGGCCAAATGTAGGAATAGTCCTCAGCTGAAGCTGGTAGAGACCACGCCATCGTCAATGCGACACCGATGAGCACAGGTTTCATCATGCGATATGGGCCTTATAGCCAGCTTCATCCATCAGAGCCTCGAGCTGTGATGGATTGCTGAGCTTCAGCTTCACAAACCAGCCCTTGCCAGCGGCGTCTTCATTGACGGTGGCGGGGGCGTCTTCGAGATCGCCATTGGTAGAGACGACTTCGCCGTCGACCGGCGCGTAGACCTCGGAGGCGGCCTTGACGGATTCAACGACGGCCATGTCATCGCCCTGGGAGACGGCCTTGCCGCTGTCCGGCAGTTCGACAAACACGACATCGCCGAGCTGTTCAGCGGCGTGGGCGGTGATGCCGACGGTAGCTGTGTCGCCGTCTACGGTGATCCACTCATGGTCTTCGGTGTAATATGTGGTCATGGAATAAATCCTCCCCAAATAGGATTAGCGGGATTAGCCGCGATAAAAATTGTTTGGAACGACAGGCATTTTGATGATTGTGGCCGGGCGGGCACGACCGCGCACGATCAAATCGACTTCCGTGCCGGCTTTGAAAAATTCGCGGTCAACGTAGCCCATGGCAACCGGGCCATTGATGGTTGGGCCGAAACCGCCGGATGTGACGATGCCGATGATCTTGCCGTCCTTGGTGGCGATCTCGGCGCCCTCGCGGGCCGGTGCACCGGAGAGGCTGAGGCCGACGCGCTTCTGGCAGGTCTTGTCTTCGATCTGCTGCTTGATGATCGCCGCGCCGGGGAAATCTCCGCGCTCACGACGTGTCTTAGCCATCGCCCAGATCAGGGAGGCTTCAACCGGTGTGCGGCTGGTATCCATGTCGTGGCCATAGAGACAGAGGCCGGCTTCCAGACGCAGCGAGTCGCGGGCGCCGAGGCCGATGGGCTCAACTTCGTCCTGCTCGAGCAGGAGCTTGGCGAT
>JAQXCQ010000086.1 GCA_029251785.1 Maricaulis sp.
GCCCAACCGGCTTCCTGGATTCGCCGGTCATTCGGCACCATGGTCAGACGCGGCTGTGTCGCTTGGGGTTGTGGGTTGGCGTTGATATTGACGCCGGGGAAACGTTCTCGGAGCACGCCCAGACCGGCCATGACCGCGCGGGCACGGGCATCGGCATCAGAAGATTGAACATTGATCTGAATATTTCCGCCCTGCCCGAAGCCGCCAAATAAATCGCCCTGCTGGGCGAAGCCCTGGACGTCGGGAATGCCTGAGATGATCTCGTCGCGCACGATGCGCTCCAGCTCACCCACCTGACTTTGGTCTTGGACCCGGATACCCGCAGTGGCACCCCCACCACCGGGGAAAGTTCCGAAATAGTAGTTCAGCAAAGCAGGCTCCTGCTCGCCAGACATGTAGGGTTCAAGTCGCTCGATGACCGTTTGCGCCACTTCCTCATCAATCCAATCCATGTTGGAGCCTGGAGGAAATCTGAAAAACGCATCGACCGCATCCCGCTTTACCGGTGGGAATGAGTCGAAATCGGGTCGGATAAATTCAACCGCCAGGAGCGGCACAGCGATAAGGCCGGCAATCGTGCCCATGCGGACTGCGGGGATGTCACTCAGACGCATTATGCGATCGGCAATATGACTCAAAATCGGTTGCGGGCGGGGGACGCCGGTCTCGCGCACGAGATATTTCGCGGCCACCGGGAGGATCGTCACGGCGACGATCAATGAGACAGCCACACCAACGGCAATGGTAATCGCGAGATCGGCAAACATTTGCCCTTCAACATCCCGGACAAAAATCAGCGGCAGGAAGATCGCCACAGTTGTGATGGTCGATGCCAGCAAGGCACCCCAAACCTGGGTCGCTCCCTTTTCCGAGGCGGTATCGCGATCCTCGCCCAATTCCCGGCGGCGAATAATATTTTCCAGTACGATAATGGCTGCGTCCATCACCATTCCGGTTGCGAAGGCCAAACCGGCCAGGGAAATTACGTTGAGCGTCCGGCCAAGCAGGAACAGGACAATCAGGGTTGAGAGCAGACTGACGGGTATCGCCAAGGAGATGATCAGTGTTGCGCGTGGGCGTCGTAGGAACAGCCAAAGGCCGGCGATGGCCAGTGCGATACCCAGGACCAGATTCTGACGCAAAAGGTCGATTGCGCGATTGATAAACACTGAGGCGTCAAAGGACGGTGCCATGACCAGCTGGCGCTCTTCGAGCAGAGTCTCATTGATGATCGCAACTTCTGCTTTAACAGCATCCAGCGCTGACAAAACATTCGCACCCTGCTGCCGCCGAACTTCAATGCCCAGTGCCGGATTGCCGTTCTGGTAGGTGAAATTGGTGCGTTCGCCATAGGCGATTTCGACCGTTGCGACATCGCGCAACAATACCGGTGCGCCATTTCGCCAGACGACGACGAGTTCATCCAATTCCTGCGGATCAAACTCTCCCTCAAAACGCATCTGGTAAGACCGGCGGCCGATTTCGGCATTTCCGCCTGAAACGTCCTGGTTGTTGACGATGGCTCCAGAAATTTGCGGCAGAGTCACACCCAGAGCAGCGGCTCGATAGGGATCGACGGTAATCTGCAGCTCTTCGGGACGCTGCCCCCAGCCGATCTGAACACTGGCCACACCCGGTATCGCTTCAATGCGTGGGACAATCACGTCCTGAACGTAGCTGGTGTAGTCGTGGATTTCGTTCGGATTGCCTGGCAAGGCCTGCAGGAAGAACCAGATCAGACTTTGTTGAGCATCACCGCCAAAGCTTCCGATATTCGGTCCGACAGCATCACGAGGCAGCGGTGGCACCTGGGAGAGGCGATTGGAAATATCAATCGCGGTCTGGGTCATGTCTGTTTC
>JAQXCQ010000105.1 GCA_029251785.1 Maricaulis sp.
GAGATGCAATTAACCGGTCGTGGCCGCTATGAGTGGATGGCGGGCGATTTCGACGCTTACGCTCAAGTCGGCATCCAATATGTCGATGACAGCATCAACTCGCTTGTCGCCGCCGACAGTGAGGTTCAGGACGGCTATACAACGGCAGATCTGTCCTTCGGCCTCGGTCGTGGGGAATGGCGTGCCAGTGTCTTTGTCGAGAATGTGACAGATGAACGGGCTGAATTGTTTATCAACAATCAGGACGACATCCGCCGCATTACAACCAATCGCCCACGCACGGTGACCTTCCGGATCGCTGCAGATTTCTAAGTCTGCGATATCGTATCAATAGATAAAGGGCCAAAGGGGCGGAGTCGTTCCTTTGGCCTTTCGATTTGAGGCAGGCTTTGAACCAAAACTCCAACGCAGATTTGACGGATAAAGCGCGCGCCTTTGCTCAGGCCGGAAACTTCGCAGCGGCGGAGAAGATGGCGCGTGAAGCGTTGGAGGACACGCCAACCGACGGCGATTTATTGTATATTCTGGCGGTCTCCCAACGCTATCAAAACAAACTTGATGACGCTCAGGCATCGTTGACCGAACTCAAATCTGTCTGGCCGGAATACGGCCGCACCTATCAAGAGGAAGGCCATATTTTTCGCGCTCGGAACGAGGCCGAGAAGGCGATCGCCGCCTATGCGGATGCCGTGCAGTTTAATCCCGGCCTGCTGGCCAGCTGGAAAGCATTGGCCGCCTTGCGTGCCGCATCGGACAATCGTGCGGCCGCCGAACACGCAAGGTTACACGTTGAACGCCTGACCGCCCTGCCCAAAGATTTGCTATCGGTCACAAGCTTTCTTGCCGAGGGCAAGCTGTACAAGGCCGAACAGCTGTGCCGACAATTCTTGCAGCACAACCCTCACCATATCGAAGCGATGCGGTTATTGGCGCAGATCGGCCTGAAACTGAATGTGCTCGATGATGCAGAATTTCTGCTCGAAAGCTGTCTCGAATTCCAACCCGATTATTTATTGGCCCGCATTGATTATCTGGAAGTCCTCAATCGACGACAGAAATACGATCAAGCCCTGCAACAAGCCGAACAAATTCGCAAAACCAACCCGTCGAACCCGACCATGATTTTGATGCATGCGAATGCGCTGATGTCGGTCGGTCGGTATGAAGAAGCTCTGCGCCTGTTTGACGACATTGCCGACCGCACTGACAATCCAGAGCAGTTGCACATGGCGCGCGGTCATGCCCTGAAGACCGTGGGACGACATGATGAGGCGATCAGCGCCTATCGCGCGGCCTATCAAGAACAGCCCGCTTTCGGCGACGCCTATTGGAGTTTGGCGAATCTAAAAACCTATACATTTGATGAGTCAGAATTGGCGCAGATGGTCGATCAGGAGCGTGCAAACGGGGTCAGCGCCCAGGACCGGATCCATTTGTGTTTCGCCCTGGGCAAGGCCTATGAAGACCGGGGAGATCCCGAGACGAGCTTCAAGTATTACGCCCGCGGTAATGATACGAAATCGCGCATATTGTCCTATGATGCCGGGCAAATGGATGAGGCGTTTGAAGCCCAGAAGACGACCTTTACGCGCGCGCTGTTCGAGCGTCGTGCCGGACTGGGGCATATGGCCGCCGATCCCATCTTTATCGTCGGAATGCCGCGCGCAGGATCGACCCTGCTCGAGCAAATCCTCGCCTCGCACTCGCGCGTCGACGGAACGCTGGAACTGCCCAATATTCTGGCCACAGCGCACCGACTGGGCGGTCGACGTTTGCGCGGTGAGGATAACCGTTATCCGGGCATTATGACGGATTTGCCGGCGGATCAGCTAAAGGCGCTGGGCGAAGCCTATATCAATGACACACGCATCCACCGTCAGAATGCGCCGTTTTTCATCGACAAGATGCCCAATAACTTTCGTCATATCGGCTTGATCAAAATGATTCTGCCGAATGCAAGGATCATTGATGCCCGGCGCGATCCAATGGCCTGCTGCTTTTCCGGCTTCAAGCAATTGTTTGCCGAGGGGCAGGAATTCTCATACGGGCAAAGCGATATAGGACGTTATTACAGCGGATATGTTGCCTTGATGGACCATTGGGAGACGGTGCTACCCGGCGAAATTCTGCGCGTGGATTATGAGCATGTTGTCGCCGATCTGGAAACACAGGTGCGGCGCATTCTCGAATTCTGCCAACTCGATTTCGAACAAGATTGCCTCCATTTCCACCGCACAGATCGCGCCATCCGAACGGCGAGTTCGGAGCAAGTGCGTCAGCCAATCAATACGGGCGGCATGCAGCAATGGCGCCCCTTTGATTCTTACCTTGCCCCTATGAAAACGGCGCTCGGACTCAATTCGCGCGACAACAAGGATGTGTAATGCCGCTTAATAATTATCCGACAAAACATAAGACCGGGCAGGACAATATCCGTCTCGCGGGGTTGGATGTGCACAATCCGGTGTTCTTCATGAGCGCCCTCTTGGCGATCTCCTTCATCGGGACAACCCTGATGTTTCCGGCAACAACATCGGCAGCCTTGCTCGCCGTGCGCGACTGGATTCTCAATACGTTTGACTGGTTGTTTGTTTCTACCGTCAATATTGTTTTTGCCTTTTGTATCTTTGTCGGTCTATCGCCGATGGGCCGATTACGGATTGGCGGCCGGGATGCGAAACCTGAATTCTCGAGACTGTCGTGGTTTGCGATGTTGTTCTCTGCCGGCATAGGCATCGGCCTTATGTTTTACGGGTCGGCGGAGCCCCTCGCCTATTTTACCGGCTGGTTTGGTACGCCGTTGGATGTCGAGGCGCGGACCGCAGACGCGCACAGGCTGGCGATGAGCGCCACCATCTTCCATTGGGGGATCAATGCCTGGTCGATCTATGCGGTGCTGGGGCTAGCGCTCGCCTATTTCCACTTTTCCAAAGGCCTGCCGCTCACGGTTCGCTCCGCATTCTATCCTTTATTGGGCGAGCGTGTCTGGGGCTGGCCGGGCCACATTATCGATACGCTGGCCGTGATCGCCACCCTGTTTGGTCTGGCGACATCCCTGGGTCTGGGCGCACAACAAGTGGCGAGCGGGCTAAATTATCTGTTTGGGGTGCAAGGCCATTTAGTCCTGCAGATCAGCATTATTGCCTTCATCACACTTCTGGCGATTCTCTCAGTGATCCGCGGGCTGGATCGCGGCGTCAAAACCCTGTCCAATATTAATATGGCGCTGGCGGCGGCATTCCTGCTATTCGTCATCATCGTGGGCCCGACCGCTGTGATCCTGTCTGGCGCGCTGGAGAACACACTCGCCTACTTTGGAGATTTCTTGTCCCTGTCGACTTGGGTTGGCCGGACGGATACCGAATGGTTCCACGGCTGGACAGTGTTTTACTGGGCCTGGTGGATTTCCTGGTCGCCTTTCGTTGGCATGTTCATCGCCCGTATCTCCAAGGGACGCACGGTGCGCGAATTTTTGTTCTCGGTCATTTTTGTCCCGCTCTCCGTTACCGTGATCTGGTTTTCCGCGTTTGGAGAAACGGCCCTGTTCCAGGCCGAAAACGGTATTGGATCTCTTCCCGGCGGGATAAATGAAGTGTCGCTCGTCCTGTTCCAGGTGCTGGAAAACCTGCCCTGGGCTGCGGCATCGTCGAGCGTGGCCATTATTTTGATCCTGGTGTTCTTTGTGACCTCCTCGGATTCCGGCTCACTGGTTATCGACAGCATCACCGCTGGCGGCAAGCTGGATCCGCCCGTCACCCAGAAAGTGTTTTGGGCCATCATGGAGGGCACGGTCGCGGCAATGTTGCTGTATGGCGGCGGATCCCAGGCCCTGCAGGCAATGCAGGCCGGAGCGATATCGGCGGGCCTGCCCTTCACCTTGATCCTGCTGGCCTGTTGCGTCGGTCTGTGGAAGGGGCTGTCGGAGGATTCCAAGAGCCTGCGGAAGCTGGAAAAGAAAAAATGATGAGGCGTGGCTAGCCCGCGCGGCCTCGATTATCCGCTTATTTCAGACCAGGTCGACACGCTGTCAGCATCGAAGCCATAGACGGTATAGTCTTGGTTGGGGCCGGATGTTTCCATGCCCGGTGAGCCCGCCGGCATGCCGGGCACGGCGAGGCCGATCATGTCGGGGCGTTCAGCCAGGAGCCGCTGGATTTCGACAGCCGGCGTGTGGCCTTCAATGACATAGCCGTCAATCAACGCGGTGTGACACGACCACAAATGTTGCGGAATACCGGACTGACGCTTGACCACTGACACATCATCAATATCGCGCGCCTCGACCTCAAAACCAGCCTCGCGCATGTGGGAAATCCAGGCATTGCAACAGCCACAGGTCGGCGATTTATAGACCAGCACCTCGGCCCGCGCCTCCGCGCTACAGGCAATGAGTCCCGCACTGGCCACGAGGAGCGATGTGGACGCCAGAAAAGCTCTGCGATTGATCATGGGATACTCACCTGCGCTCTTGCCCGCCACGGATTGCGACGCGAGCGCCGATTGTGACTTGCTAGACGCCCCTCGTAAAGCCGGGCCGTGTGCCACAATTGAGGGCACAACCGCGAACGGCCTACGGGGCTAAAAATAGGCCGTTTATAGCATTCCAAGCGACAAAAACGGCGACACTGATAACCAGACCGGCAAATAGGCGTTTGGCCAGCAAGGCGTGGTCAGTCAGGTGTTTTGCCACCCACAAACCGAACGCTCCGCCCAACGCCCCACCCAGGACGAGCAAGGCGGTCAACGGCCAGTCGACAAAGCCCGACAGGGCATAGTTAGAGGATGTGGTCGCGCCAAAGATCACCACGGAGACCAGCGATGAGGCGGTTGCCGCGGCCATGGTCATTCCGGTCGCAGCCATCAGGCCTGGGACGATCAAGAAGCCGCCTCCAATGCCAAAAAACCCGGCCGCAAACCCGACGATCAGGCCCAGCGGCACCAGCCGCAGCATCAGCGCCCGGGTGATCGAGACATCGGCATTGCCCGCCTTTTCTGTGCGCCGCATCATTGAAAGGCCGATCGCCAGCATGGCGATGGCGAAGGCCAGCAGCAGCGCTTGTCCGTCTATCGCCTTGGCCAGCGTTGAACCGCCCACCGAACCCAACAGCCCTGCCCCGCCAAAGACGATCGCGCACGGCCATTTAACGCGACCGCCGCGCCAATGACCGAGCAGGCTGACCAGGGCCGTCATCGCGACGGCCGCCGCCGACGTACCAATCGCGATATGCGGTTCTGCGACACCGACAACATAGAGCAATAGCGGCGCGGCCAGGACCGAACCCCCGCCGCCAAAGATCGCCAGAAACAATCCGACGATCGCCCCGCTCAGCAGGGTTAGCGCGATGATATCGGGTGTCAGCTCCGCCATTGTGCTAGCGCGCCGCCGGACGGTTCCAGGGGGCTCGGGACATCAGGATGCCAAGCCCACACCAACCACTGAGCCCGGCAAACATCAGGCCCGCGCCAACAAAAGCAGACAGGGCCATAAAGGCGGGATTGATGGTCAGGGCGAAGGTCGCCCCCAGCAGAACCAAGGCACCGGCGGCCAATTGGACCTGCCGACTGATTTCCAGCGGCGCCTTGCGGTTCGTTGCCACGGGCAGACCGGAGCGCTTCCACGCCTCAAGCCCATTGCCCAATACGGAGGCCGCCTTGCCTGCATGCCGGGCCAGCGCCTGGCAATTGGCCTGGGTTCGCATTCCGGAGCGACAGTGAAAGACCACGTCGCGATCGGATGATATTTTCAACCGACCCTTTTCGAGGTCTGAGAACGGCATATTGATCGCGCCCTCAATGTGCTCACGGGCGAATTCATCCGCTTCGCGAATGTCGACCAGGGTGATGTGCCCGGCCTGCAGGCGGTCCTGAACTTCGGCGGGCGTAAGGGGGGAGAGTTGGGTCATGGTGTGTCCTCTGAACAGAATATTTCGGCCAGGGCCTTGATGATCGTTTCGGCCGCCGGATCGCCAATTGAATAGATGACGGATTGGGCCTCGCGCCGTGTGATCACAAGCTCCTCCTGCCTCAATCGTGCCAGATGTTGAGACAGGGCTGACTGGGACATATTGATGCGCTCGAGCAATTGGCCGACGGATAATTCCCCGTCCACCAGCTGGCACAAAATCATCAATCGCGTTTCATTTGACAGGGCACGAAGCAGGCTGGCCGCCGCACTGGCATTGGCCTCCAACTCCGCCCGGTCGAGATTTTTCATATCCATCATGTCGCGAATATATTCACCCTTACTAATTTAGCAAGCTCTAATATATAGAATTAACAAGCCCCGTCGGGAGTCTGGTATGATGAACTCGTCAAGAGAGAACTGGGCCTCGTTATCGACCCGTTGCTACACCGTGGCAGGTAATGAATTTAGAAAGGGAATAAACAGGGCCGCACACCGATTTTCGCGATACGCGCACGCTTGGTAAAGTGCAGGAAAATGATCAGTATCCCAACTACTTTCGCTTAATGTCCTCTTGGAAGAGCGGACAAAACGCGACGTTTCGACGTCGCAGTCCCTATATGATGGAGATGGCTATGACGTTATTGAAACACTTATCAGCGATCGCGGCGGTCATGGCCTTAGCCGTGGCCGTCACCCCAGGCTTTGCACAAGCAGATGACCGCGCCTGGATCAATAAGGGGTATACGCATGGATCCATATTCTCTTATTATGCGGATAGCCAACCCGATGGCGGAGCAGATGTTTGGCTCAAATGCGAGACAACGGCCCGCCCCGTTCGATGCGTTTTTCAGTCAATAACCTACCGCTGCACCGACGGAACTCGAGAGGCGCGCCCGGCCGGAGATGTTGGCATCCTTTTGGATCAGATTGATTCCGACACGATCATCGCGGATCGTGCCGTTTGCGTGGGACATCAAGGTGTTAGATCGGTCGATTTTGATTTTTTAGTCTTACGCGCCTAGCGCGCCGCCGCGAACAAAGGGACACAAGGAATAAATAGGGATACACGCCATCAACGCGGCACCAAACAGCCGAGGCTGGTGCGCGGCATCCTTCACTCGAAACAAGACGGCGTCAGCCCAACCGAAGCTCGCACAGCGAGCGAAGGATGGCGGCCCCGGTAGTACATCAAATGTTCATTTAAAACAATTGGTTAGATAACTCACATGTGTCTAACGGGACATCAAAATTCAATAACTTACGGTGGCAGTGTCTAATTTTTGCGATAGTGATACTGCTCACATAAGAAGGGCAGTCGCACTTTGTTTTAATGATCACTGTCAACCGCGGCCTCGGCAACAAGGCGCTTTTCAACCCGCTCGGCCCAGTGGTCTTCGAAGTTCATCAGAGTCATCTTATCTTCCTTAGACAGCTTTATATTGCCCACGACCCAATCTCTCAAATCTCGAAATAGTTTCATACGCTTACGCCCGAGGGAATCGAACGGAACGTCCAACTGGAAAAATGTCTGAATTAAAACCGATGCTACAAACGCTACTCCGGTCCCAGACTTCTCTATCGAACTAACATCACCGCCGAATGGCCCATTTCCCAGCAGACTTGCCCCATCATAATCTTCGGCGCACGAGCCCCGTCTAATTTGCGGAAATTGGCCAATCAAATGCCCGACTGCGGGAGATCGTTCGATATACTCCCGCGCGGTTTTCGGGTAGTTTGGCGGCGCGTCTGAACGCCGAATATCTCGATTTAACGGAAACGCGACTCTTCGTATCGAATAAACTAGTTGATCTAGCTTAAACATATCGTGGCGACGAATTATCGCCTCGTCCACTCGATAACGCGCATCTGGTGATCCTACGCAATTCAAGCGCTTCACAAAATCGGCGACAGTCTCGACCTCCCAATCGTTGGCCGAGATTCCTTCTGTTGGCTGAAATTCAGTCAACAATAAATCGCCGGCAATTTCGCGTCCCGCCACAAACAGGTTTTCGATATTGTGTCCGAAATCTTTGCTCTTCGTGGATTGCCCATTGGCCAACAGGCAGGCTTTTAGATATTTTTCGACAGCATGGAGTGAGTTCCAGGATGCCTCGTGTGCCAGGCCGTTCAGATAACACCAGCGTGCGACCACATAGGTGTCGTCCGCGGGCGCAACAAACATCTTCCGAATAATGTCCAGCTTCTCAATTTCGATATCATCAGTGATTGGCACATCACGCTCCAATGTGGATAATCAGGAGGCACCGTCCTGCAGACTACGGGCATGAGTGCACAAATTGCTATTCAGTCCAGAGCAACGCCTCGGAACTTTAAGAAACCGTCGGTTTCGGCTTTGATTTAACTCGGGCAGCTTTTTCTTTGTTAGCTGCTACACGTTTGGGGCGTTGCTCAATTCCCTTCACTTTATCCGCAGGCAAAGCGGCAAATTGTTGGTCAATATATTTTGGCTCGCTGATCAGCTTCTCAGCGATGATATTTATCAGACCAAGGATGGTTCGCGCCGTCGATGAATCATCGTCGGCGACCATTTTCCCCGGATGCACTTGATCGTTCCCGACCACCCGGACCACATCCAACATTTTCACAACTCGTGAGGGAGCCCCCTTCGCAACGAGATCACCAATCATATTGTCGAGCGTGCCTCCGTCTGCTCCGAGGTGTTCGCAAAGGTTTTCCACAATCAGCCGAGATAACGCGCACGACCCGCGTGGAGATAGAACCAGTATCGATGCGGCTTCGTTGAAATCTGCTTGCAATTTTTCCGGCAAATCTTCGTTCGGAATCAATCCATTCGAGGCACCTTGTGGGAGCAGCAACTGATCATGTTGCCACAGCGAGAGGCCTTCGCAGTGCTGACATTCCGAGACGTTGAATCCGACAGCGTGACCGCACCATCCACTGCTGGTGAATACCCCCGACACGAGCATGCCTCGCGCTGAAGGGAGTGCCTGTCGGAGCCTGTCTAATTCCCTGCGCTCTCGGGCGACGGGGCCCACAAGGCTTGTGGCCCCAAAGTGGAGCGGGGCCTCTTCTTCATGGCCGCGATAAATTCTTCGCCAACTCTGTTTCGCGTAGGCATTGCAAAGAGGGCAATTGAATGCGCTCGCACCCAGGGTTGGTTGAGTATACGGATGTGGCATAAGTCATCACCTCTGCTGAGAAATACCACTTATACTTGCTAAAGAAGACTAGGCAACAACTTGAGCCTGCCTTATGGCAATGGACAGCGAACATTCCGAGAGTGCTACGCCCACCCTAGCTGTTTAGAATCAATTTGGGGAAATCGGCTTTCACGCCGTCGCGTGCCCCCCTCCCTTTGTCATGAGCAGGGTCACCTAGTCATTGGCGGTTGGCGAAAGGGTAGAACGCGCGATGTTGCTACTGATTGGCGTGATGAGACCTCAAACGATTTCGCGATTTCAGCATTTTGAAATCTGATCAAGTGTCTAACTTTCAAGTTAGACACTTCTGAAATTCCATATTATCGTTATTTTTCAATATACTAGAAAAAGAGTGGTGGGCCCGGTAGGACTCGAACCTACAACCAAGCGGTTATGAGCCGCTGGCTCTAACCAATTGAGCTACAGGCCCGCTCGCGAAGCGAGGGAGCTCTTCCCTACTGTGTTGTGGGGCGCTCGCCAAGGTGGTTGGGGCGGTGGATGGCAGTTGGGCTGTGGATAGGAAGCTTTCTGGTTTGCAATCTTGATGAGTTGAGCATGAATGTGCGGGTCATTTTTTGGTCAATCGGCTAGGGTTAGTATAGTCATATTGATTGTTTCAGGAGACGCCCATGCTTCGCTCACTTCTCTACCCGGCCCTGGCCGCCGGTCTGGCCACCGGTCTGGTGCTCGCCTCACCGTTTGTTTCCCCTGCGCCAGCAAATGCGCAGGCGCTGAACCAGATGCAGACGATTGCGCCGCCGACCTTGACGCTTTCCGCCTCGGCAGATCTGCAGATTGCGCCGGAATTTGCCACGATCCGCTCCGGCGTGGTGAGCCGCGCCGATTCGGCCGAGCAGGCCGTGCGGGAAAACGGCAATGCGATGAGTGGGGTATTTGCCGCCTTGCGTCGCGAGGGGATTGCCGAGGCTGATATGCAGACGGCGAATTTGTCGGTCAGCCCGGTTTACACCAATCCGCGTTATGACAGTGGCGAGGAACGCCGCATCATCGGCTATGAGGCCCGCAATACCGTCTCGGCCAAAGTGCGGGATTTGACCGATGTCGGAGAGGTGCTGGATGCCATGGTCCGTGCCGGCGCGAATAATATCGAGGGCATCACCTTTGGCGCCGAGGACACAGCCGACGCTATGGATGAAGCGCGGCGCATGGCGGTGGCTCGCCTGCTGGAGAAGGCCGAATTGTTTGCCGATGCGGCCGGTCAGAATTTATGCGGCATTCGCCGTCTGGCCGAGAATTTCTCGCGGCCGCAATTTGCCAATGCCGTTGCCACACGCAGCTTTGCCGAAGACAGCGCCACACCGATAGCTGCGGGGTCACTGACCCTGACCGCAACGGTTAATGCAGACTTCTGCATTGAGGGCGATTAGTCAGTAATCACCTGATTGTCTTCGTCGAGTACGATGACTTTCGGTTGGAAGCGTTTGGCCTCCGCCTGCTCCATGCCCGCATAGGCAACCACAATGATGCGGTCTCCCACCTGAGCCAGGCGGGCGGCTGCGCCATTGACGCAGAACATGCGGCTGCCGCGCGGCGCGGTGATGGCGTAGGTGGTGAAGCGCTGGCCGTTATTAATATTGAGCACATCGACCTGTTCATTGGGCAGCAGGCCAGCGGCCTCGAGCAGGTCCTGATCGATCGAGATCGAGCCTTCATAATGCAGATCGGCCTGGGTAATTGTGGCGCGGTGGAGCTTGCATTTGAGCAGGGTGAGTTGCATGGCGCGTGTCCTGGCAGGGGTGATTTTCGCGCTGCAGATAGGCGGGTGGCGGGGACAAATCAAGCCTGAACGCAAGATGAGTGGCAGCGTCAGGGGCCATTCAGTGCTAAGGTCTCATTCTCGCTATCAGACGCGTGCTGTTTAATCCGGTTCGGGAGACCGTTATGAAACGCCAACATCGCCTGCTTGCTTCTGCCATGCTGATCAGCCTGGTGGCCACGGCCTCCGAGGCCCAGACCGGTTCAGCGCCCGCTGGACCGACACGGGCACAGGTGCTGCAGGCGCGCATAGCGCAAGAGCGCATTCCCAATCTCTACGCGGCCAGTTATCAGCCCGAGATACGACAATTGCCACGCGAGCGCCCGCGGCGGGTCGATATTGACTGGGCGCAGGCGATCGCGGATGCGCGAACCCAGGCCGGCAATCAAAACTTCACGGCCATCAACCGACAACCGGCACCGCAGGTCGTCCGCCCAAGTAATCGTGCTGCGGCCAATGCCAATGCCACGCGCCTGCCAATCTTGCTGCCGCCGGTCATTGCCCTGGGCATGGAGAATGATCCGCGCGTGATGCTGTTTCCCAATGAGGATTTCTATACCGCCTCGATCCAGGGCGAAGGCGTGCTGATCGAAGTGTTTGGCACCCGTCTGGTCAATATCGCCACACCGCCCAATCCACGGGCTGTGCGGGCGCTACTGGCGAATGATGGCGACGGATTTCGGGTCTCGCAGACAGAGTATGGCCGGGAAATCAGCTTTGGGCGGTATGGCGCGGCCTACACCATCACAATCGAGTGTGATGCGCCGGAAACCGACGCACGCTGCAGCGAACCCGATTTTGGGCGCAATCTGGGCCGAGCCCTGTTGATCGCCGGCGGTGCGCCGGATGAGGAGGGCTAGTCATGTCAAACTCTCAACCCGCCGCCGCCCTCGTCGTTGCCGCAGCCGGTATTGCCGCGATGATCTGGTTACCCCTGGAAGATTATGACGCCGCTATTGGTGTCGCCCCTGCGGCCCCGGCCGAAGAGGTCCCGGTTGACGACCCTGTTGAAGACCCCGTCGAGGAGCCGGTGGAAGATCCTGTCATTGAGGAGCCTGGCCCTGTCACCGATGATGCGGGTGAAGAATTTGCCTGGATGCCCGCCGGTGATCTGATCGAGGGTTCGGGCGACGGCCAGACCGAGCAAATGAATTACGCGCCCGGCATGCGCTTCCCGATGGAAGCCGGGCAGGCCTATTCCAACAGCCAGGTCTATAATTATGGTGGATATCTGGGCCCTGCGGGTGGCCAGTGCAATGCTGATAATTACGCCTATTCCTGGCGCGATAATTTCTGCGAGACCAGAGGCTATGGCACACCGATGTGCCCGGCCGGTACGGGCCATCAGGGCCAGGACATTCGTCCGGCCACCTGCGATGATGAGGTCCATTGGGCGGTTGCCGCAGAGGCCGGAACCATCACATCCATCGGCACTTATTCGGTACGTCTGACCACGGATGAAGGCGTGCGCTACACCTATCTTCACCTGGACAAGCCGAGCCTGCTTGTTGAAGAGGGTGACGCGGTTGCCCGTGGCGAACGCCTGGGATTTGTCTCCAATGAATTTGGCGACACATCGACCACAATCCATCTGCATTTCGAAATTCGTATGTCGGTGGATACCGGTTCGGGCCTGCAAAACACCCATGTGCCGCCGTATCTAGCACTGGTGGACAGCTATGAGCGTCTGTTGGCAGGAGATGAGGGTTGACCACGCGCAGATACGCTTAACCGCCTATTCACGCGGACGCGCCATATCGCCTTCGTTCTTTGAGGCAACTGCATGGCAAAATATCATCGTAGTATTGCTGGCCGGCTGCTCTTGCCGCTGCCGATATTCGCGCTGGCGTTCATCGGGTTGGCGGCATTTTTACTCCCGACACTGATCAAGTCTGACGCGCGCCGGTCGGCCATTGAACATGCGCGGGAGACAGCGGCGCAATTTGGAATAATTCGCAGTTATTACACGCAAAACATCGTCACACCGCTCATCGCCGAAGGTTATATGAATGTGACGGGCGAGCACGCCGGAAACACCCGTGCCATCCCGCTGCCCGCGACGTTCGTCCACGATGTCAGTGCCGCGATGACTTCGGCCGACACACGCGTATCACTCTATAGCCCCTATCCTTTCCCCGGCCGTGCGGATCGCGATCTCGATGCGTTTGCCACAGCGGCATGGGCATATCTCGCCGCCAATCCAACCGGGACATATCAGGCGGAAATTTCGCGTGACGGTCGTCAGATGCTTCGCGTTGCGATCGCCGATCGAATGACGGCTGACGCGTGCGTTGATTGTCACAACACACATCCGCAAACCCCCAGAGACGGTTGGAGTTTGGGCGATGTTCGCGGCGTTCTGGAAGTTGAAACTCTGATCGAGGACAATTTTATCGCAGCGGAAGCGATCGGGTCCCAATTGGTGATGCTGGTCATATTCCTGATGTCGGGCCTGGTCTTTGGCATCTTCATGTTATGCCGATGGGTGACGGAACCTATCCACAATCAAATCGCCGCGATGCGGCATTTGGCCGACAATCATTTAGATATCGACCTTCCCGACGGGAAACATACCGAAGAATCGCTGGAAATCGGGCGCGCGCTTGAGGTGTTTCGGGCCAATGCGGTGAAGCAACAAAAACTGGTTCTGATCGCTGAGGCCTCGGAGCGGCGCGCGATGACCGCGCTGGAGGCGCTGGAAGAGAGTCGGGTGCGATATGATCTCGCCGTCTCCGGCTCACTGGACGGAATCTGGGACTGGAACCTCGTTACAAACGTAGTGTATTATTCGCCGCGTTATCTGGCATTGCTGGGATATAGCGAAGACGAATTCCCCGCCGTCACGGAATCCTACCAAAAAATCATTCATCCTGATGATGCGGAGATGGCCAATCGGTCTTTGACACAACACCTCAAGGGACATGGCGCGTTTGATGTCAATTTCCGGCTCAGATGCAGCACCGGAGCCTATAAATGGTTTCGCTGCCGCGGTGCCGCAGTTCGCAATCAGGACGGTCGAGCATATCGGATCGCGGGTGCGATCAGTGATATCAATGAATTGGTATTCGCCCTTGAGCACGCGGAATCCGCCAACCGCGCCAAATCGGAATTTCTCGCCAATATGAGTCATGAAATCCGCACGCCGATGAATGGCATTCTGGGCATGGCCCAGGTCTTGTCGGACGGGCATCTGGCGCAAAGCGACCACGAGCGCGTCGATATCATCACTGAATCTGGCAAGACCTTGGTGCGTCTGCTCGACGATATTCTGGATTTTTCGAAGATCGAGGCGGGCCAGGTCGAATTGGAGATGCATCCGTTCAGCTTGTCGCAGCTGCTTGCTAACACGCACGCCCTCTATGCCACGCTCGCTGTGGAAAAGGGGATTGAGCTGTTGTGGGATTGTGAGGATGGCGACGACGTGGCTCGAATAGGTGACGCGCTACGGCTCTCGCAAATCGCCAATAACCTGGTCTCCAATGCTATCAAATTTACCGAATGTGGGCAGGTGAAAATCTCCGCACGCAGCCTCCCGCACGACGGTGAACCGGACACGGTGATCCTGGAAGTAAAAGATAGCGGGATCGGTCTGACCGAAGAACAATGCGAGATTATTTTTGAGAAATTTGCGCAGGCGGATTCCTCAACCACCCGGAAATTTGGGGGCACTGGTCTGGGATTGGCCATCAGTATTGGCCTGGCCAGACAAATGGGTGGCGATATCATCGTGGAAAGCAGGCCGGGAGTCGGCACCTGCTTTACGGTCAAATTGCCGCTTGAAGCTGTCGAGGCCCCGGATTTGAATGCGGAGCAGGTCAGCGCCGATGCAGCATGCCTGGACCTGCTGTATTCTGACAGTCCTGTGCGGGTCCTGGCGGCCGAGGATATTGCGACAAATCGCATCGTTTTGCAGGCTTACATCAATGATACCAATATCGCGCTGACTTTGGTTGAAAACGGGCAAGAAGCGGTCGAGGCTTTTGATATTGCCGAGTTTGATCTGGTCCTGATGGATATACAAATGCCGGTCATGAACGGTCTCGACGCCCTGAAGCATATTCAAGAAATTGACCGCCGCGAACAACGGGTCCCGACCCCGGTGGTGGCCCTTACTGCCAATGTCATGGCGCATCAGGTGCGCGATTATCAGGAGCGTGGCTTTGCCGCGCACGTCGAAAAGCCGATCGACAAGGACGCGCTATTGGCTTGTATCGCAAAAACTGTCCGGGCAAGCCGGCAGGAAGACCCCGCGCGCCAGTCCGCCTGACAGAATAGCCCCTCTAGGTCGACAGGTGCAGAATCAGCTCGCGCTGATGCGGGCGCCTTCGATGCTCAAACAGGTATAAACCCTGCCACATGCCCAGCAATAACTCCCCGTCACGCACCGGGATTCCCAGCGTCGTCTGGGTCAGTGCCGATTTGATATGCGCGGGCATATCGTCTGGTCCCTCGGCGGTGTGACTGAGCCATGCCATGGACGGGTCATGTCCATCGGGGACCAGGCGCTTGAAGAATTCTTCCAGATCACGCTGCACGTCCGGATCGGCATTCTCCTGGATGGTCAGGGAGCAGGATGTGTGGCGGACAAACACCGTCAGCAAACCCTCCGCTGGATGATGATCCGCGATAAATTCACGCGCCGGGGCGGTGAAATCATAGAGACCAGAGCCTCGTGTGGCGATGGAGAGCGTGTGTTGCGGCATGCACCCAGCAGACCGCAAC
>JAQXCQ010000108.1 GCA_029251785.1 Maricaulis sp.
GCCCAAATCCCGTTCTGGGCTTTGTTTGAGCAGGCTGGATCGTCCCTGACATTGTTCACGGCGCGTCTGGTTGATCGAAATATGTTTGGTGTTTCCGTGCCAACGCCGGTTTTCCAGAGTTTGAATGCCGGCTTTATTTTCATCTTCGCGCCAATCATTGCGTGGATGTGGATTGCACTCGCCAAGAAGGGCCGAAATCCGTCGACACCGGTCAAGTTTGCACTGGGTGTCTTCATGGCAGGCCTGGGCTTCTACTCGATTGTGTTTGGTATGCAGATGAGCGGCATTGATGGACTGACCCCGGTCTACTTCATCTTCCTCATCTACTTCATTCACACCATGGGTGAGTTGATGCTGTCGCCAGTCGGTCTTTCCGCCGTTACCAAGCTGGCGCCTGCGCGCGTTGTGGGTATGACGATGGGGGCCTGGTTCTTGTATTCGGGACTGTCAAACTACCTTGCTGGTATCATCGCCTCCAATACCGGCGCTGAAACCATCGGCGGGCAGCTGACAGACACCGCAGCAGCCAAGGCGACCTATATTGACGTCTACTCGCAAGTTGGTATGTGGGCGATGATTATCGCAGCCGGCATGCTGGTTGTCGCACCGATCATCAAGAAAATGATGGGTGATGCTGATGGTAAAGTTGAGCAAACGCCGACGGCTCTACCAAACGAATAGACGCTGAATAAGCGCATTGGAAAGGGCCGCGGTGCGTCAGCACCGCGGCCCTTTTTATGTTTGAGGTCTGCGTCGATGTGGTGAGTGTCGGGTGTCGGACCTACATGGCTTCATTATCAATGTGTGTGCGTTGCACCCGGTCATTTCTACATTCTTGATTGTCGCCCCCCGGACCAAATTCAAAGACGCCCGCATCGCGGTCCACGGTCAGTTCCACCGCGGACAAGACGTCCAGCCCAAGAATAATCGAGGGTTGGCCGGTCCAGCCCATGCCATGGAAGACGTCCAAATCTGCCAGGGCGCCATCCACACGACTAAAACAAACACCGCCGATCTGCATGCCGCGCATTGCGACGCTTTCCACCTCGCGAACGATACGGCCGGAAACGCCAGAAACATTAAGGCGCACACTGTTCCAGTGGCGATTGACATAGGCACGCATGGCTGGATTAACCAGCGTTTGGTGTGAGCCTGAATCGATCAACACATTGATCGGTTCACTCCCTCTGCCCAGCACTGCGGTCGCGAAGAGTAGTCGACGGACAGGGTCATAAACGCCATCAGGATGCAGAGCGATATCGTCATGGATGATTAGCTCCGCATCCGTGAAATCGATACTAAATTGTCGATCTGGGAACGCGTCGGCACCGATTAGGCCCGCAACGGTGTTTTGTTCTTCCGGAGTTTCGGGAATGACCACAGTCAGTAAATCAACCGGGGGCAAGCCGATAACTTCCAGGTCCTCAACTGCGAAACGCTCGGCATCGAAGCGTTCGGTTAAAGCCTGAACATTGTCGATATTTTCCCAGTGCGAGACGAAGCCTAGAGCTTCCGCGGCCTCCTGCGCGATCGCCGTATGACTGGCCCCGGTGTCCAGGATAAAGGTGTGGGCTCCGGTATCGCCGATCTCGACCTGAACGGTGTAGTGCCCGCTTGGAGTTCTCTCCATTGGGATAGTTTGTGCATTGGCGGCGGCCGTTCCCGCCAGGCAGGCCGTGCTGAGAAGGAGGTGTGCTGTTCTTTCAATTATGCGCGACATCATCGGTCTCTCTGTCCAGTTGATCGGTCCAGCCTGTTGGCGGGCACGAAAGTTTGAACGAAGTGTCCAATTCAGAAGCGGATGTGTCCAATAAACAAAATGTGTGGGCACAAAAGACCACATAAGGCTATCGATGAAGAATAATAATTCAAATGGAGTTGTTAGTGTGGGGAGATGTGGCAACTAAGTTCAAATTTGAGGATTTAAATGCCCCCGTGGGCAGAGATGGCTGGCCATCTCTGCCCGTTATGATCGACGCGTGAAGGGGGATGCGTGCGATCAAAAGGTTCCGCGAAGGCTGAGATACCAGGTCGAACCCATGCTCTCATTGCGGTATTCGGTGGCCGCGACGATCCCGTCGGCACGGGAGCCATCGTAGAAGACGCGCTGTCGGTCATCGCCGTTATTGATCACCGCGTCCACGCCGAGCCGTGTCGTGATGCCGCCCCAGCGTGTCGTCTCGACATAAAGGTCCAGATCGCCGTCGGTCTTGCCGAAGACGCGGGATTCCCGGGCCCGATAGACTTCGCCATCTGAAACCCAATGATAATCCCACCCCCAGGCCATCTGGCTTTCCGGGAAGGTCTGGCGAAAATCGAAGGAAAACTCCCATTCACGATAGCCGTCGAACATGCGGTCTTCGCCCGTGAGTGGATCTTCGATATTTGTGTTGTACCACTCAGCAAAGGTGACAAGAGTCGCATTGGGAATCCCAAAGCCATCCAGCGGAGTGGTCAAATTGGCGGTGACCCGGAAATTGGTACCGTCGCCAATATTGCCAGGCGCATCAAACACGCCCGAGGGTGTGGTGATCGCGACAAATCCATCCAGATCTTCGATCCAATCCTGTCCCACGCGAAGCGAGAGGGAGCCGTCATGGCCAAAGCTGCGTTGCCACTCGGCTTCGATTGTCCACGTCCGCTGAGGCACGTAATCAGGATTGCCAAGCGTGCTGTTATTGTCGGCGACATCCACAGAACTGGCAAACTTGCCAAACTGTAATTGCGCAACATCGCGCCGACCGGTCACGCGGAACCGGTTTTGGTCATCACGGCGCCAATTGAGTGTGATACTGGGCTTGGCATAAGCGAAGCTGCGCGTCTGATTGGCGTCACCCGTCTGGACAATTTCAGACATTTCGTAGCGCAAGCCGCTTTCTAGACTCAACGCATCGTTGATCGTCCACACGTGATTGGCGAAGATTTCGCTCCGTGTTTCCTCGACCCGCGTATTCGCGACGGGCAGCACAATTGGCGTCACTGTCACACCATCATCGCTGAATAATTCAATCGAGGTGTCGCGGGCGTTCACCGCGATCTCACCACCGAACTCCACCGAATGATTTTCATTGGGGTCAAAGGACAGGGTTTGTCGCAATGCGCTTTCTTCATACTCGCCGCTATTCCGGACAATGACAGAGCCGGTGAAGCCTGCAACGGGATCGAAGCTCGCATAGGTCTCAGGCCCGTTGAACCACTCCTCGCGGCGGATCAATGCCATCGTCTCGAGGGAGAACCCGTTGCTGAGCGCGTTTGAATAGCTCATCGAACCCAGGCGGGAGCCACCGTGATCATCTTCGGATTGGGCGTGTTCGATGCGAAGTGGTTCAAAGACACCGCCGACAGGCTGATCGATAATAGAGATCTGCTCGCGGCGCCATTCCCATTCCTGTGCCTCAAGGTTTAAACGCAAGCTGGAGTTTTCATTGATCGTCCAGTTGATCCCAATCGAGGGAATGTATTCCTGATAATGTCGCTGATCATTGTCATGCTGGATTTCTGTCAGCACGTCATTTTCATCCCAACGGGAGAACCGGCGACGAATACGATTGCCCATCCATCCACCGGACAGGGCAAGCGTAACCTCGACATCATCATGGGTTGAGGTTTGAGAGACATTGAAGCCCGGTCCGATGCGGCCGGATGGCGACAGGCGCAGCCTGGCACCCCAGGAACCGGAGCTTTCCCCGGTTGAGGTGACGATCACATTGACCAGTCGCGAATGCCCGCGCATGTCAAAATCAGGCATGGCTTCCTGAATTAGCTCGACACGCATCACATCGTCTTTCGGAATGCGCTGCAAAACCGTTTCAAGTGTGAGCGCCTTGTTCGCGGGTCGAGTGCCGTTGATCAGCACATTGCCAAATGCATCGCCCAAACCACGGCGATTGGTGTCACCGTTGGACACGCGAAAGCCCGGCACGCGCTGAACGATGTCCAGGGCTGTGACGGGCGTGTAATTGACGAAAAAATCGGCTTCATAAATGACCACACCGGACCTGGTCGGCACGGGAATGGTCGTAGACGCAGATCCGGATGAACCGCCCGATTGCGCCAAAGCGGGTGCTCCCGCCGCCAGCGTCGCACAAAGTGCGATCGCGGCTGTCGTTAATTTCAAAGTCCCTCGCATGGTGTCCCTATCTCTTGTTCCTACCGCCCCGAAACAAGCCCTAAAGGTGACGCAAGTGCGGCACTACGTAATGATCCGTAAGGCGTTTCACGTTGAGGTGAGCTTCCCTTCGCACCGGTAATGAAGCAGACATGAAATGGCCGGCATTTCGCAATGCCGGCCACATATTTTCCCATAAAAATAGAAGCTTAGAAGGTTCCGAGAACCTGAATATATGTCGTCGTTCCGCGGCTTCCATTGCGATCCTCGGAGCCTCTGATGATGCCATCAGCGCGTGACCCGTCATAGAAAACTCGGTGACGATCATTGCCTTGCGCAAAGGTCTCATTAATCCCGAACCGCGTTGTGGCTCCGAACCAGCGCGTGGTTTCAACATAGACATCAAGATCGCCCGGATCCTGTTGGTGAAGATGATACTGAGACGCGAAATACATCTCGTTATCGCTGCGAATGCGGTAGTCCCAACCCCACGCCATCTGACGGGCAGGGAATGATTGGCGATAGTCCAGATCAAGTCGCCATTCACTCACGCCAAGGAAGGGGCGGTCTATCCCCGTGAGCGGGTCTTCCACATTTGTGTCGGTCCACGCCAGACCGATATCAATAACGCCGTTGGACAGTCCAATATCATCCAGTGAGGTGCTGATGTTCAAATTGGCGCGCGTTCGAGCACCATCACCAATATTGCCGAACGTATCAAACGTGCCGCTTGGCGTGGTGACAGGAAGGCGACCATCGAGCTCCTGGATCCAGTCCTGTCCGAGCAGGAAGGAGACCGAGCCGCTATCACCAAACCGGCGTTCCCATTCCACTTCCAGTGTCCAGCTCTGCTGAGGCACATAATTGGGATTGCCAAGCGTCGACTGATTATCGGTCACGCTGACTGAGCTGGCGAAACGGTCAAACTGCAATTGGTCAACGTCACGACGGCCAGTAAAACGCAGACGATTTTGATCATCCAATCGCCAGCTCAGTGTTGCGCTTGGTTTGGCGTAGGAGAAGCTGCGGGTTTGCTCGGCATCACCGGTTTGAATGATCTCCGACATTTCGAAACGCAATCCGCTTTCCAGCGTCAGTGCATCGTTGATCGACCAGACATGGGTCGCAAACAATTCGCTACGCGTTTCCTCAACCGTCGTATTGGCGACGGGCAGGGCGATCGGTGTCACAATCACTCCATCATCGAAGGACAGGGCCAGCGATGTTTCGCGCGAATTCACCGCTGTTTCCGCGCCGAATTCCAATTGATGTTGAGCACCGGGCGTCCAGGAGAAGGTCTGGCGCAAGGCGGTCTCTTCACGCCGTTCGCTGGACTTGACGATTGTCGCTCCTGTGAAGCCGGTCACAATGTCATAAGCCTCGTAAGCCTCTGGACCGTCATCACCCCGATTGAGCGAAAACAGGCCGATCGTCTCCATCGACATAGTATCGCTTAGCCGGCGCTGGTAACTGCCCGAGAGATCAAAGTTTTGACCGTGATTTTCAGTTGCATTCTGCTCAATCCGTGACGGCGCAAATCCGCCTGCAGTCGGGGCGGTCACCCAGCCTGTATTGTTGCGATGCCAGGACCAGGGATTAACCCGTCCATTGAGCCGTAAGCTGGAGGCCTCATCGATCGTCCAGTTCATTGTGAGGCTCGCATCGCCCCAAAACTGGCGGCGCTGATCTTCGTCATGTTGTCGCTCAGTTGTCAGGCCAGCCGCATCGTAACGGACCCAGTCCCGGGTCATCCGATTTCCGTGAACATTCGCCTCCAACCCAAACGTGAGTTCTACAGGCCCTTGGATCGTTGTATACGAAGTGTTGATTGACGTGCCGATGCGTCCCGATCTGAAATGCAAAATTTGCACATCATACGACCCTGAATTGCCGGCGCCTTCACGCAGGATCACGTTGACGAGGCGGGAGTGTCCCCGCAAGTCATATTGCGGCATGGCCTCTTGAATCAGGTCAATTCGAATGACATCCGCCACCGAAATGCGCTGCAGCACGGTTTGCAGAGACAGTGATTTATTGGACGGGCGGGATCCGTTGATTAGCACATTGCCAAAGCTATCACCCAGGCCGCGTCGCTCTGTATCACCATCTGAGAGAGAGAAGCCGGGCACTCGCTGGACCATGTCCAGCGCTGTGGCGGGCGTGAAATTTTCGAAATATCCTTCTGGATAACTGACGATGCCGGAGACACTCGTCGTCACTGCGGTCTCACTGACTGCTGGTTGCATCGCAAAAGATGCCGGTCCCAGGCATGCGCTCAAAGCAGCTGCCGCCGTGCATAACTTGACGTTCATATCGTCCCCAATTCGAAAGCCGCCCCCAGCTCTTATTGCTGGTTAGACCGGATCTCGATTTACCACCACGTAACGTTCGGTAAGATGCTTCACCTTGCCGTTACATTACGTGAGGAGGGGTTTGAATCTGGTTAAGCGGCGCCACCAATTGTCAGGCCTTCGATCTTCAGGCTCGGCTGGCCAACACCTACCGGAACACCCTGACCGCCCTTGCCACACATGCCGACGCCCGGATCCATGGCGAAATCATCACCAATCATGTTGATTTTGGTCAGAGCCGTCGGGCCATCACCAATGAGGGTCGCCCCCTTGACCGGTGCGCCAATTTTCCCATCGATGACCCGGTAGGCTTCGGTGCATTGGAAAACAAATTTACCGGAGGTGATGTCGACCTGGCCGCCGCCGAAATTCACGGCGTAGATCCCGTCCTTCAAGCTCGCAACCATGTCTTCGCGCTTGTGATCGCCTGCCAGCATGTAGGTATTGGTCATACGGGGCAGGGGGGGATAGGCATAGGATTGCCGGCGACCATTTCCGGTTGGTTTTTGCCCCATCAGACGTGCATTCATCCGGTCTTGCATATACCCCGTGAGAATTCCGTCTTCGATCAGCACCGTGCGTTCGCTCGGTGTGCCTTCATCATCGATAGTCAAAGAGCCGCGACGCTGGGGCATCGTGCCATCATCAACGATCGTCACACCGCGCGCAGCAACCTGTTCACCCATTCTGCCGGAGAACACTGAAGAGCCCTTGCGGTTGAAATCACCCTCAAGTCCATGACCAACGGCTTCATGCAGCAAGACAGCGGGCCATCCCGAGCCCAGAACCACATCCATCACGCCGGCCGGGGCGTCAACCGCGTCCAGATTGACACGCGCTATGCGCATCGCCTCATCGGCCAGTGCTTTCCAGGCCGAGGGTTCAATCCATTGGGCAAACGGCGCGCGTCCGCCCGCGCCGGCGGAGCCGGTTTCGCGAAGGCCATCACGCTCGACTGTCACAGAAACATTTAGGCGCGCCAGAGGTCGAACATCTGTTTTCATGTCACCATCGGCGCGCAGGACAGATATAGCCCGACGGGAACCGGCAATCGATGCGCTGACTTGAACAACGGCCGAATCCTTGGCGCGGCAATAAGCGTCTATTTCCTGCAAAAGATCTGATTTGGCGTCGAAGCCAGGTGCAGCCACCGGGTCTACCGGATCGTACAAAATACGGTTGGTGCCGTGCGGTGGGGCCGCCAGTATCCCCGGTTTGCCACGCTTGGCAGCCGCTGCGGCCTCTGCAGCGCGCTTGAGCGCATCCAAAGTTGGATCAGAGGAGTGCGCAAAGCCGAAACCCTCCCCAGACACGCAGCGCAGACCAAATCCTCGACCGCTATCAAAGTTGGAGGCCTTCAAACGCCCATCATCGAACACCAAAGATTCCGAGACAGAGGTCTCAAGGAATAGCTCTCCATCATCAGCCCCATGCAACGCATCGGTCAAAACGGGCAAAGCGTCTTCGGTGTCGAAATCAAAACTGTCGATTGGTTCGTCTGACATTGCGGCGGTCCATCCTGCGCTTCCGTATCTAACAGACATAGTCGAGGTGGACCGGCGAGGGAATAACCCTCGTCTTTCTTTCCGCACTGGCCGTTTGAAAACGTGTCACCCACGCGTCACACACCGATCCTGTGGCAGGTGCGGCTCAACGCGTGGGGTGGAGTGAAAAGCGCCGCAACTCACGCTCTGGAGCCAACCAGTTTGGTCTCGCTTCCAGAGCGTTCAGATAGGCATCGCGGGCAAGGGCGAAACGGCCGAGGCTTTCGAGGGCAACGGCTCGGTTGAACCAAGCATCAGCGAGATATTCGGTTTCGGCCTTATTCGCCAATGCCAGGTCAGAGTAGCGGAGGGACTCCTCATACCGGCTGAGCCGGATCAGCGCGGCCGATCGATTGACGGCCACCGCAACGGCATAGTCCGGGCGCAATTGTTCGGCGCGATCGAAATCGAGTAATGCAGCGTCCGAGCGTCCGCGATGCATGAATAAGATGCCACGATTGACATGGGTGGCGGCACGATCCCGTCGATTCATCCTATCCCGCTGGAGCGCGACGTTGCAGTCGCTCAGCGCCGCATAATGCGAAATTCGGGCAATGGCATTGTGAGAACAGGCCGCGGCGGCTGATTCGCCCACAACAATCTGTTGCGGCCAGGCGGAACCCCCGGAAATGATGAGAAAAAGAAACGCACATGAGACAAATAACCGCATCGGTTCACTCCGTCTGTTGTGATCGTTTATTTTAACATGCCATCATCAACCGAACAAATTTTTCTCAAATTGATCATTTGTGAGATGGTTTGGCTGAAAAAAGCCGAGCAAAACTGTTAACAACCAGCCCCAGCTGCGCTGGATGAAGAAAAACTCACATTCATGGCCTGACAGCATCGAATAGCATCACTATATTCCGCCGCCATCAGCGGGGGTTCCCCCGCCTTCACGCCTGCCTCTTAGGGGAATCCATGCGTTTTCTTGCCGCAATCGCGCTCACCTGGATCACCGCTACTACCGCTGCTATGGCCAATACGGGCATACCAACGGACGGTGCTCTCGGATTTCAACACGCCGTCACACCCATCATGGAAAGAATTGTCGAATTCCATGATTTGCTGCTGTGGATCATCGTTCCGATCACCCTGTTTGTGACCGCCCTGCTTGCCTATGTAATGGTTCGCTATCGAGCGAAAGCCAATCCGGTGCCAAGCAAAAACAGCCACAACACGCTTCTCGAAGTGATTTGGACGGGGCTTCCTGTGCTCATCTTGATGGTGATCTCGTTCTACTCCTTCCCGCTGCTGTACATGTCGGACGAAATTCCCGAGACGGATTTCACGATCAAGGCAACGGGCTATCAGTGGTATTGGGGCTACGAATATCCTGATCACGGCGTTGAACAGTATCTTTCCAACATGATCCCGGAAGACGAGATTGTGGATGGGCAAGAGCGCTTGCTTTCGGTGGATTATCCTTTGGTCGTTCCGCTAAACGCGACCGTTCGTCTCCAGGTGACCGCGGCGGATGTGATCCACAATTGGGCGATGCCTTCATTTGGTTCCAAGATCGATGCTGTCCCAGGACGTCTCAACGAGATCTGGTTTCAGGTCACCGAGTTGGGCACCTATTATGGTCAGTGTTCGGAACTGTGCGGCCGTCTTCACGGATACATGCCAATTGAGGTTCGTGTGGTCTCTCAGGACGTCTTTGACGCCTGGATCGCCGCAGAGCCGGGTACCGATGACGCCAACGCAATTCTTGCACAGAACACTGCCGACCGGGCGACACGCCTGGCGCAACTTGATTAAGGACGGGGCTGATCATGTCTGCTGATTCTGCAACGCACGACGACCACACGCCTAGTCTTTGGGACTGGAAGCGCTGGGTTTATTCGACCAACCACAAAGACATCGGCACGATGTACCTTATTTTCGCGATTTTCGCGGGGGTAATTGGTGGTGCCATGTCCGGCATGATCCGGTTGGAACTGGCAGAGCCAGGGCTTCAAGTCTTCAATGACAGCTTCAAGCTCTTCGGCATGCTCGAGATGGGTGACTCTCACAACTATAATGTGATGGTCACAATGCACGGCCTGATCATGATCTTCTTCATGGTGATGCCGGCTATGATTGGTGGTTTTGGTAACTGGTTTGTACCGCTTCAAATCGGCGCGCCAGACATGGCCTTCCCGCGCATGAACAACATTTCCTTCTGGTTGCTGCCGGCTGCCTTTGGCCTGGCCTTCATGTCGATGTTTGTTGGTGGACCAGCAGGCGGTGAAGGTTTCGGCGGCGGCTGGGTTCTTTACCCGCCACTCTCCGGTCTGACCGGGCACCCGGGACCAGCGATGGATCTCCTGATCCTGTCGCTACACCTGGCGGGCATCAGTTCCATTCTTGGCGCGATCAACTTCATCACCACGATCTTCAACATGCGTGCTCCGGGCATGACGATGCACAAGATGCCGCTCTTCGTGTGGTCAATCCTTGTCACCGTATTCTTGTTGCTTTTGTCCCTGCCTGTTTTGGCCGGCGCACTGACGATGTTGTTGACGGATCGTAACTTCGGCACCTCCTTCTTTGAACCGGCCGGTGGCGGCGATCCAATCATGTTCCAGCACTTGTTCTGGTTCTTTGGTCACCCGGAAGTTTACATTCTGATCCTTCCCGGTTTCGGCATCATTTCTCACATCGTTTCGACCTTCTCGAAGAAGCCAGTATTCGGTTACTTGGGTATGGCCTATGCGATGGTTTCCATCGGCGTGATCGGCTTCCTTGTCTGGGCACACCACATGTACACCGTGGGCATGCCTGTCGATTTGAAAGCCTATTTCGTGGCCGCCACTATGGTGATCGCGGTGCCGACCGGCATCAAGATCTTCTCGTGGATCGCGACGATGTGGGGTGGATCGATCACCTATCGCACACCGATGATGTGGGCTATCGGCTTCATCTTCCTGTTCACCGTAGGTGGCGTCACAGGTGTCGTTCTGGCCAATGCGGGCGTTGATGCTGCACTGCACGACACCTATTATGTTGTGGCGCACTTCCACTATGTTCTGTCACTGGGGGCTGTCTTTGCGATTTTCGCAGGCTGGTATTTCTGGTTCGAGAAGATTTTCGGCGTGAAATACAATTCACTGCTGGCGCGACTGCAATTCCTGTTCTTCTTTGTTGGTGCCAACGTGATTTTCTTCCCGCAGCACTTTCTGGGCCTGAACGGTATGCAGCGTCGCGTGCCTGACTATGCCGATGGTTTCGCGAACTGGAATGAAATCTCCTCTTGGGGCTATGCCATCATGGGTGTCGGCATGATCATCTTCTTCTTGATTTTGATCGAAGCGATGATGTCGCGGCGCAAGGGCGAAGCCAATCCATGGGGTGAGGGTGCAACGACGCTGGAGTGGACATTGTCCTCACCACCGCCATTCCACCAGTTCTCGACACTGCCGAAAATTAAGTAGGACCGTCCTTGAACTCTTCGACTCAATCCAGCGTTAATCGCGTCGAGGGCGAGGCCATATCATTGGCCTCGCCCCGCGACTTTTTCGATTTGATGAAGCCGCGCGTGATTACGCTTGTCATTTTTACCGCTTGTGCCGGATTGGCCGCTGCTCCCGGCAGCGCTGACCCGTTGCTGGCGGCAATCTCTATTCTGGCCCTGTCTCTGGGAGCCGGCGCTGCCGGTGCCCTCAATATGGCTTATGATGCAGATATCGACCGCACCATGAAGCGCACACGGATGCGGCCGGTGGCGCGTGGTACCGTATCGGTTGATGACGCCTACACATTCGGTATTATTTGCGCGGTTTTGTCTGTGTTGATCATGGCGCTGGCGAGTAATTATCTGGCTGCAGGCCTTCTAGCCTTCTCAATCTTTTTCTACGGGGTCATCTACACGATGATCCTCAAACGCTCGACGCCGCAAAATATTGTCATCGGTGGGGCGGCCGGTGCTTTCCCGCCAATGATCGGCTGGGTTGCAGTCACCGGGGAAATTTCCCTCGACGCCTTTATCCTGTTCATGATCATCTTCCTGTGGACGCCGCCGCACTCCTGGGCACTGGCACTGTACAAGAATGGTGATTACCAGGCCGCCGGTGTCCCGATGATGCCAGTTGTTAAGGGCGCGAAGTCCACGCGTCTTCAGATTTTACTTTATTCTATCGTCTTGGTTTTGTTTGCCGGAGCACCGGTTCTTACAGGCCTCGGTGGCGCTATCTATGCGCTCACAGCGCTCGGCGGTGGTGCCTTGTTTATGGTGTTGGCCATTCGGGTTTTCAACTCGCGGGCTGGCGAGGCAGGTTCTGCTGAAGAAGCCGCATTGTATGCGGTACGCTCGGGCGACAAGGCTGCCCGTGACCTGTTTGCCGTCTCTATTGGTTATCTGACCTTCCTGTTCGCGGCCCTGCTCGCAGAGCATGGCTTTGGTGCCTATATCTCCATCCCGGGAGTGGGCTCATGACCGGCGATCACCAAACAGGCAACGGCGATTCCGCCGAGACAGAAACCGAAAATGGTCAAACGTCCGGTTTGGCAGGCATCATCAATTCTGCTCAGCCCGACTACACCAAGTCGACGGAGCGCGTTGAGATGACCGATGCCGAACATCTTGCCCAGAAAAAGCGTAATGCGGCCATTGCCTGGTCCTTGGTAGGATTTATGGCGCTAATTTTCACCATCACGGTTCTTCGGTTGAGTGCGAATATTGCGGGAGGGGCTTCGTAATGCCGCTCTCACTCGATAAGAACACACGCGTGGCCCTGTTCGCCGGTGCCGGCGCTGTGACAATGGTTGGCGCGGCCTTTGCTGCCGTGCCGCTCTACGACATTTTTTGCAAGATCACCGGGTACGGCGGTACCACCCAAGTCGCTGTCGGTGAAGCGGGTCAGGTCCTCGATCGGGAAATGACCATTCTGTTTGATGCCAATACCAATGGTGGTCTGGGCTGGGATTTTGCCCCGATACAACGTTCGATGACGGTCAATGTTGGTGAAAGCGCCTTGGGATATTTCCGCGCTACAAACACCTCTGACCGCGCCGTGACCGGCATCGCGAGTTACAATGTCACGCCCTACAAGGCAGCGACATATTTTTCCAAACTCGAATGCTTCTGCTTTACCGAGCAAACGCTACAACCCGGTGAAAGCGTCGATATGCCTGTGCTGTTTTTTGTCGACCCATTGATCGACGAAGAGGACCGCATGGACGATGTTCACGCAATCACATTGTCCTACACATTCTTTGAAACCGAAGCGACGGTATCTTCTGACGATACTGCCGCGCCTTGATATTGAACCATTAAGCGGCGACCTTTATCAGGTTGCCATTCAGCTGATTTGAAATCGCAGGAGATTCGCGATGTCTGCCCACGCCGCTAACCACGACTACCATTTGGTTGACCCAAGCCCGTGGCCGATTGTCGGCTCTATTGGCGCTTTTCTCCTCGCTGTAGGAGCTGTTGCTTATATGACTGCCGGTGGTTTGTTTGCGGAGGGTCCATTGGCCTTCTTCTACGGCGATGGCGTCGAAGGTGATGCGCGCGGAACCTCCATGGGCATGATGATCGGTTTTGCCATCGTCATCTGGACCATGTTTGGTTGGTGGGGCGATATGATCAAGGAATCCAATGCCGGCCTGCATACGCCCGTTGTTGATTTGGGCATGCGCTACGGCATGATCTTGTTCATCGCCTCCGAAGTTATGTTCTTCGTCGCTTGGTTTTGGTCATTCTTCGAATACGCGATCTTCCATGAGGTCCGTCTGGACCCGGGCATGGCGATGTTTCCGCCAACCGGCGTCGAGACCTTTGATCCTTGGCACATTCCATTGATGAACACGCTGGTTCTTCTCTTGTCTGGCACAACAGTGACTTGGGCCCACCATGCGCTTCAGCACGACGACCGCAAGGGAGCCAAGCTCGGCCTCCTCGTGACTGTAATTTTGGGTGTTTGCTTCACAGCGTTGCAGGGCGTGGAATACGCTGAGGCCGGTTTCGAATTTGCGCTGGCCGATGGCGGGAATATTTACGGCTCGACATTCTATATGGCGACTGGGTTCCACGGCGCGCACGTCATTATTGGAACGATCTTCCTGTTTATCTGTCTGTTGCGTCTCCAATTTGGTGGTATGAGCGCAAAGAAGCATTTCGGCCTCGAAGCCGCCGCCTGGTACTGGCATTTCGTCGACGTGGTCTGGCTGTTCCTGTTCAGCTTCGTTTACGTGATTTACCAAGGCTAACGCCTCTATGGATAAACCTTCCCCCATCGTCGCTGGTGCCACAGGCCGGTGCCCGAGATGCGGGGAGGGATCCATGTTTGATGGCATGCTTAAGATTGCTGGCGCGTGTGATGCGTGCGAAGTTAGTTTTGAAAGTGCGGACGTTGGCGATGGCGCATCTGTCTTCGTCATGTTCTTTGTATCAATCTTCGCCATCGCGATATTTATGCTGGCAGAAGTTGCGTTCCGACTTCCGATCTGGGGACATGCACTCGTCCAGCTGATTTTCATCCCCATTGCGTGCATCATGTTGCTGCGGCCGGTGAAGGGCATATTATTTGCCCTGCAGTTTTCCCATGACGCCTCAGAGGCGCGCCTGGACGACGACTGAGCATCAATCTCTAACGGAGACCGAAGCCATGCCGCATTTTCGTCCGCAACCCATTCTTACCCTGTTCAGCGTGGTCTCCCTCGGCGTGCTGCTTTGGCTTGGCAATTGGCAGGTCGAACGCATGCAGTGGAAGGCCGACCTGTTGGCGCAATTCGAGATGCGCGGCGAGGTTAACTCCTTCCAGGAAGCTTTGTGTGCCGAGCAAGATGGGTATTTCAGCCCGTCTGTTACCGCGGCGGCACCTCTGTCCGGACCGGAATTGCGCTATTACACGCTGCGTGATGAAGCGGGTTGGGTGCGCATCTCCCTGATGCGCGTGCCAGCGTGCGAACCTGGCTCTGCCGAACCATCTGGCCCCCGCTGGATGTTTGTTGAATCGGCGTTCGAAACGCTATTGGACGGCACACACTCCGCACCGACGGCCTGGAGAATTGACACGCTGCCTGCTCCACGAGGCTTTGGCAGTACCAACACGCCGGAAAGCAATGAGTGGTATGTTTTTGATCGCACGGAAATGGCGCAGGCGTTGGGGGTTGAGCCCGAACAGGTTTTAGACGTGTGGGCTCATTCTGATCGCGGCATGCCCGTCGCATTGTCGGCCGTACCGCCAGCCAAACATTTGGGGTATGCGATAACCTGGTATGGGCTCGCCCTGGCGCTGTTGGCGGTTTATCTTGCACTGCATATTTCAAAAGGGCGGCTGCGCTGGCGTTGAGCAAACATCACGCGGCATGATGTACAAGCAGCTTGGGTGATTCGCCCTTATCGTGAGTTTGGGAGTAAGGCGTTGGCACTCTGGCGGGATGCAGAATCGGAAGACACCCTCTTTGGACAGGGTATTCGCCTGCGGCCCCCAACCATCGAGGATTACGAATCCTGGGCCAAATTGCGCGGTGCCAGCCGGGGGCATACTGAGCCTTGGGAGCCAGCCTGGGCCGCCGATGAATTGACGAAGGGGGCCTATCGCAGGCGCCTGGAACGCTATCATCAGGATCGGCAGGGGGGCGGAGGATATCCGTTTTTCGTCTTCAACGCGCGCGATAATGTGCTTCTTGGAGCTTGCAATCTCAACAATGTCCGGCGTGGGGTCTTGCAAAGCGCCGATATTGGTTACTGGATCGGCAGTCCATTTACCCGCAAAGGCTACACCCGAGCAGCGGTGCGACGTGTGCTAGCTTACGCCTTTGACGACCTGGGTTTGCACCGTGTCGAAGCGGCCTGTCGTCCGGAGAATATCGCGTCGAGTACTTTGTTGAAAAGTATTGGCTTTCAACTTGAAGGACATTCGCGTGAATTCCTCAATATCGCTGGTAAATGGTGCGATCATGACCGGTACGCCCTCATCACCGGTGATACGCGATCATGAGTGAAGTAGCCTTCGAGATCGGCGCTCGCGCCGCGGGTGCGGTGGCTTTTTCTCTGGAGGGGTTCGAGGGCGCTATATCCTTCCAGGGAGATATTGCGCGCTTTGGTCTCTCTTCCGCCACGCTCGAATGGAGCGGCTTCCTGGATCGACTCGGCCCTGCAGATCAGGCGCAATTCATTGAGGCTGTTCAGTCGGAACGCTTGGATTTGCGCATTCGTCTCATAGGAGATGACAAAGTCGTCGTTTACGCGCGCCTTGTCGGTCGTCGGACCGGGTCTGGCGGCTTTGAGGGGTTGATGCTGCCAGCCGGTATTGTCGATACGGGGGGGCATGGCCGCATTCAGGAAGAACACGCGCTGACGTCTGCTGTTGAGAACGCCGAGCTCGTAGCCTGGTATCAACCCATTATCTCGCTTGCCAGTGGTAAGCTGGCTGGCTTTGAAGCGCTCGCACGGTGGAAACGGCCTGGCGTGGGTGTTTTGGCCCCGGATGACTTTCTGGCGATGGCCGACGATCTTGATATTTTGTCACGGATCAGCACCGTTGTACGCACAAGTGCAGCACAAGATTTGTCTTCTTGGCGCGCGGCTCATCCAGCGGCGGAGCAGCTCTTCATCGCGGCGAATGGCACAGTCAGCGAATTATTATCGCCAGGGTTTGTGGAAACATTGTTGGAGACAGTTCGTGGTGCTTGTTTGCCCGAAGGTTGCTTCAAGTTGGAGATCGCAGAAACGGAAATCATGCGGGAGCCTGAACAGGCCGCAGCGGCGATGAGTGCGTTGAAACAGGGCGGTATCGCGCTCGCTTTGGACGATTTCGGCACCGGTTATTCCTCGCTCGCGCGTCTTGAGATGTTGCCGTTCCAGGTGGTCAAAATAGATCGCTACTTCATTAATGCGCTTTCGGCCGACGAGGCCGCTGGCACGGTGGTTCAGTCCGTCATTCAGCTGGCACGGCATTTTGGGATGCAAGTTGTTGCTGAGGGGGTCGAGGATCAGGAAACCGCTGAGCGCCTGTGCGGGATGGGTTGCGATTTCGCCCAGGGCTATCGGTATTCTGGCGCTTTGCCGCCCGAATTGGCCGCAAAGGTTGTCCGGGATGGCATGGATGGGCGCTTTTTGCCCGCGTAATCGCACGCGAATTCCAGGATTAGGCGCTGCCCGAAAGGCTGGACAAATGTTCCGGTGAAACGCCGATCTTTTCCAACGCCTTCTCCCATTTCGCCGGAGCGTCATCGTCGAAAATAAGGTCTTCATCGGCGTCAACAACGAGCCAGGCATTGGCAACCAGCTCTGATTCGATCTGCCCCGGGCCCCATCCCGCATAACCCAGGGCCAGGAGAGACTGGCGCGGTGGTGATTCGGAGGCGATCGCCTTAAGGACTTCCTGCGTGGCAGTGAGACTTATGTGCGGGTTGATCGACAGGGTAGAACCCTCCGACTCAAAATCGTTGGAATGCACAACAAAGCCGCGATCACACTCTACCGGTCCGCCGTTCAGAACCGGGAAATCAGCCGCCACATTGGCATTTTCAACGCCTAATTGATCAAGCACGGCAGGCATTTGAAGTCCTTCGACCGGCTTGTTCAAAATAATGCCCATTGCATGTTCGCTGGTATGGTCACACATCAGAACCACGCTGTGGTCAAAGCGTGTATCGCCGATGCTCGGTGTGGCAATCAGCAACTTTCCCGACAGATATCCTCTGTCTTCGACTTTCGTATTTTCACGGGTCATGTATGCATGTTCTCCCTAAATGGGGGATGCGTCCAGTGCCATTCCCGCTATCTTGCCGTGCATATCATCACATATATTATCTATAGGAGAGAAATGATGAATATTTCAGTCGGAGACCGCCTGCCCGAAAGTACATTTATGACCATGACGGCAGATGGCCCCAACAAACTCTCTACCGCCGATATTTTCGGCGGCAAAACCGTGGCCCTGTTTGCATTGCCCGGCGCTTACACCCCGACCTGCTCAGCCAAGCATCTGCCTGGTTTTATTAGCAAGTCTGACGAGATCCTGGCGGCCGGAGTCGATAGCATCGCCTGTTTGTCCGTGAACGATGTATTCGTCATGGGCGCATGGGGTGAGCAGCAGGGTGCGGGAACCGACGTGACCATGCTGGCAGACGGAAATGGTGATTTCACCAAGGCTGTCGGCCTGGAAATGGACGGAAGTGGTTTTGGCATGGGTCTGCGTTCACAACGCTATTCCATGCTGGTCAAGGACGGCGTTGTTGCCGAGCTCAATATTGAAGCTCCTGGCACATTTGAAGTGTCCACGGCCGAGCACATGCTTGGTCAGTTGGGCAGCGGCAGCGCCTGACTCAAATTTGAAGGGAAAAATCCATGGAAATTGGAACACTCATTGTCGTAGGCGTATTGCTCTTGCTTGCCCTCGCCATTGGTAGTTCGATCGTTAAGGTCGTGCCACAGGGGCGTGAGTTCACGGTCGAAAAATTTGGTCGCTACACACGGACTCTCCGTCCGGGTCTGCACCTGCTCACACCTTTTATCGAAGGTGTTGGCTACAAGATGAATATGCGAGAACGCGTGCTGGATATTCCAAACCAGGACGTGATTACCAAGGATAATGCAATGGTGTCGGTAGATGCTGTTGTGTTTATCCAGGTGATCGATGCGCCGGCCGCCGCCTATGAGGTCGACAATCTTGACTTTGCAATCGTCAATTTGTGCCTGACCAATGTGCGAACTGTGTTGGGTGCGATGGATCTTGATGAGACGCTTTCCAAGCGTGACCAGATTAACGGTCAATTGCTGAGCGTTATCGATGCCGCGACCAATCCCTGGGGCGTGAAAGTCACCCGGATTGAAATCCGAGAATTGACACCACCGCGTGACATCACCGAGGTCATGGCACGTCAGATGAAAGCGGAACGCATCAAGCGGGCAGAGATTCTGGAAGCTGAAGGTTCCAAGGCGGCTGCAATTTTGGTTGCTGAAGGTGAAAAGCAGTCTGCCATTCGCGAAGCGGAAGGCCGTAGAGAAAGCGCCTTTCTCGATGCGGAAGCTCGAGAGCGGGAAGCTGAGGCGGAGGCCAATGCGACGACGGCGGTATCGACGGCGATCGCGGCTGGTGATGTCAACGCGATCAACTACTTTTTGGGGCAGCGCTATATTGATGCCTTCGGCAAGCTGGCTGAAAGCGAACAGCAGAGGACCGTCATCATACCGGCGGAATTCTCCAACATTCTGGGAACCATTGCGGGTGTCGGTGAACTTGGCAAAGTGGCCAAGGATGTCCTCGACGATCCTAAAAAATAGACCCGGGTGTAATTCCCAAATACCCCCAGGGGCCGGAATAGGTCCGACCCCTGGGATATTCTTCAGAAAGGAAGCGCATCATGGACTCACTGCTCGAAATGCTAGGTCGCCTCAATTTGTGGACATGGTGGGCTATCGCCGGACTGTTTTTGATCGGCGAAGTCATGACCGGCACCACCTATCTGCTCTGGTTGGCAGCGGCGGCAACCCTGACCGGCTTTGTTGGTCTGGAGTTTCTCGGTGTGGCATGGCCGGTTCAGCTCGGTGTGTTCGCGGTGCTGTCGCTGATTTTGTTGTGGGCAGGCGGACGTTGGGTCACCCCGATGCTGAAAGCGGGTGGCGATAGCGGTTTGAACGAGCGCGGCAGCCGTATGGTCGGCGAGACCGTGATCGCCGCCGCCGATTTCGTATCCGGCCGTGGCCGAGTGCGATTTGGCGATACAGAGTGGGCCGCGCAGACACTTGATGGCAGCAGTCCAAATTCCGAAACCGTATTGCGTGTCGTTGAGCTGGATGGTGTGACACTCAAAGTGGCCAACACCTGACGGCACCAGCCCGGAAGACTGCAAAGAAATGAAGGATCGGCCCTGCTTGCGGGGCCGATTTTTTATGGTTTACCAGAAGTTCTACAAACGAATAAAATTACCACGCGGCCGGAAACGGTAATTCAAACGCTGTGTTTTAAGGTCCTTCCAAGGTTCAAAAAGACTGGTGGAGTCAACCATGGCACGGCATAGCAAAATCATCACAACCATCGCGACTGGAATGATGTTCGCATTGGCACCAACATTGCCAACATCAATCGCTGCGGCGCAGGATCAAGCGGAGCGGACGCCAACCCATGTGGAGGCACCTCGGTATCCTCGCGGTGCAGAACGTCGACACATTGAGGGATCGGTTACAATCACCTATTCAATTTCTGCTGATGGTGCGGTTCTGGACGCGGCGGTTACGGCCGCGGATCCGGAAGGTGTTTTTGATCGAGCTGGTTTGGCTGCCGTCAATAATTGGACATTCGAGCCCCACTCGGAACAAACGGATGGGCATGTCCAGCAATTGCAATTCGCGCTCGACTAGCGCGCTTCTTCCAGGCCTTCGCCCGCTAGCGCGTCGGCCCGCTCATTCCCCGGGTCCCCCGCATGACCCTTTACCCAGCGCCAGTCGACAGAGTGGCGCTGGTTGAGCGTGTCTAATTCCTGCCAAAGCTCAACATTTTTAACGGGCTTCTTGTTGGCGGTTTTCCAGCCACGCTGCTTCCAGCCATGGATCCATTTGGTAATACCATCACGCACATAGACGCTATCAGTGAACAGGATTACGTCCTGACCGTCACGCTTGAGGGCTTCCAATGCTTTGATAGCCGCCATCAACTCCATGCGATTATTGGTCGTATCGGCTTCACCGCCCTTGATCTCCTTCCGCGAACCATTCCACTCCATCAGGGCACCCCAGCCGCCCGGACCAGGGTTTCCTGAGCAGGCACCATCCGTATGAATCGTGATTTTGGTCATAGGGGGTATTTCTTCGCCATATCGTCGAGGCCCGCGCGGACCAATTCTTCTAGAACGGTCAGATCAATATCTGCCAACTTGTTAATATACAAGCACGATTTGCCCATTTTGTATTTTCCGATCCGACCGAGAATTTCACCGAAATCGCTGTAACCCGGCATAATATAAATAACGAGGTTCGCTTTGCGGACTGAGAAACCGGTTCGAAGAAAATCGCCCTCGCGGCCACTGTCATATTTATAGTGATAGCTTCCAAAACCGATGATTGATGGACCCCACATCGTGGCGTCCCATCCAGTTATTTTCGTCATCAATTCGAGCAAAACCACACCATCAGCGCGGCGTGTCGGATGGTCGATGGATTGAATGAAAGCGGCGGGGTCCATCGTCGTAGGGCGGGTTTTGTTCTCGGCCATCATGCTATTCCTTCGATGAAATTTGCGTCGGTCTTCAAGCGATGATTTTAGGTAATTTGAAAACTACATCTTCCTTGGCCACCGAGATTACCTCCTCGATGACGTTGAAGCGTGTTGCAAACGCGTCGAGCAGATCCTGAACCAAGACGTCTGGGGCCGAGGCTCCGGCCGTTATTCCAACCGTTTCGATGCCGTCCATCGACGACCAGTCAACTTTATCAACACTGGAAATGAGTTGCGCGCGCTTCGCGCCAGCGGTGAGTGCAACCTCAACCAGGCGCACTGAATTGGATGAATTTGTTGCACCGATCACCAATACGAGATCACAACGCTCAGCCAAGGCTTTGACGGCCGCCTGCCGGTTGGTCGTCGCGTAACAAATGTCTTCCTTGTGAGGTGAGCTGATTTGCGGGAAACGCTGCTGCAGGCGGGTCACGATTTGTTGGGTATCATCAACAGACAGCGTCGTTTGTGTCACGAAAGCGAGCTTCGACGCATCTTCAGGCGTAAAACGATCCGCGTCCTCGATTGTCTCGATCAATGTAATCGCACCGTCGGGCAATTGTCCCATCGTGCCGATGACTTCCGGGTGTCCGGCATGGCCGATCAAAACAATCTCGCGCCCCTCTGCCAGGTGGCGTTGCGCCTCGACGTGCACTTTGGAGACGAGCGGACACGTGGCGTCGACATAGATCATATTGCGCCGCTCGGCCTCCGCAGGCACCCGTTTGGGCACACCGTGGGCCGAGAATATTACCGGGCGATCCTGTGGGCATTGATCAAGCCGCTCGACGAATATGGCACCGAGTCCTTCGAGTCGCTCAACGACGTGTCGGTTATGTACAATTTCATGGCGCACATAAACCGGCGCGCCAAAACGCTCCAGCGCCCGCTCGACAATTTGAATGGCCCGGTCAACACCGGCACAAAATCCACGAGGTGCCGCGAGCAATAGAGTCAGATCCGGGCGATTGGGGTGCATTGCAACTAAACTCCTTCAGCGATGCCGTTGCGGAGAGCGCCCGTGCATCGTATGACCATGTCTATCAAACTGCTCGATCGCTATCCAGTGATTGGACATTGCACAAGGTCAGGTACTGCACGATGCGTTTATTTGCTGTTATTGCTGCAACCGCGGCATTTCTTACGGGTTGCCAGTCGGGCACCAATGTCTTTTCAGCCCAGGAACAGAATTCTGGCGTCTGCCCGGCGGCCTTAGCCCTGTATGACGCGCACCGACGCGTTGAGTTCAATGGCGAAGAGGTGATCTACGGCAATATCGGCTTCACCGGTGAAATTCTCGGCGTGCGATCCCTCTGTACCTACAGTGGTGATCGGCCGATTATTGCCAATTTGGAAATTGACATGGCCTTTGGTCGTGGTCCGGCTGCGATAGGCAATGAAGAGACCTACGAATTCTTCGTGGCCGTGACCCGTCGCGATTCGGCAATCCTGCATCGCGAAGTCTTCCCGATGCGTGTGCGTTTCAATGACGGCGAAGACCGCACCTACGCCACCGAAACCATCGATGCGATTTCCATCCCGCGTTTTGATGAAGGGACATCGGGCGCGAATTTCGAAATACTCGTCGGCTTTGAGTTGAGCGAAGAAGAACTAGCCTTCAACCGCAGTGGTCAGCGCTTCCGCGTGGCTGCCGGCCAGGGTCAATAGGACACCAACATGCCTTCCATTGCCGATCAGCTCAGCGGTCTGCTGGGCGACGCGTTTGCTTCAATCGAGCTCCCGCGGGAGTTGGGTCGTGTCACGCCCTCCACCAAGTCAGGTACGGCCCCATTTCAGTGCAATGGGGCGATGCCAGCCGCCAAGCAGGCCAAACGCAATCCCCGCGAGATTGCCCAGGCCATCCTGGATGCGATTGCCGGAAGCGAGATGATCGCCTCTGCGGATGTCGCTGGCCCGGGTTTCATCAATCTCACGCCTGCGCAAACGGTGTTTGAGGCCCGCGCACGTGACATCGCTGGAGACGATCGCGCTGGGGCGATAACGACAGATGCGCCGCGCAAAATTCTGATCGACTTTGGTGGGCCAAATGTCGCCAAGCCGATGCATGTCGGGCATCTGCGCTCTTCTGTCCTGGGCGACAGCCTGCAGCGTCTGTTTCGTTTTCGAGGCGATGAGGTCTTATCTGATATCCATCTCGGTGATTGGGGCCTGCAAATGGGCCACCTCATCACCGAACTGCGCGAAGAGCAGCCTGACCTTGTCTATTACGATGCGGATTTCGCCGGCGACTACCCGTCCGAACCGCCCGTCGATATCGAAGACTTAGCACGGCTATATCCGCTGGCATCGCAAAAGGCCAAGGCGGACGAAGCGCGTCTCGCAGTATCTCGTGCGGCCACCGCTGAATTGCAATCCGGCCGGGTTGGCTATCTGGCTTTGCTGCGTCATTTCATCAATGTCTCGATCGCGGCCCTGAAAAAGGATTTCGGTGATCTCGGCGTGCATTTCGACCTGTGGAAGGGTGAAAGCGATGTTGATCCACTGATCGCCGACATGGTCGCCGATTTCAAAGAGCGCGGCGTCGCCGAATTGTCCGAAGGCGCTTGGATCATCCGGGTCGATGAGGAGAGCGATAAGAAAGAGCTTGCGCCGCTCATCCTGGTGACCTCGGGCGGCGCTTCGCTTTATGGCACAACCGATCTCGCGACGATCCTGGACCGCAAGGCGAATTTTGATCCCGACCTGACCCTCTACGTGGTCGACAGCGCCCAGGGTAATCATTTCCAGCAAGTCTTCCGCGCCGCTCAAAAGGCCGGACTGGCCGATGCTGCGGCGCTCGATCACGTCAATTTTGGTTCGGTCAACGGCACCGATGGCAAGCGCTTGCGGACACGCGACGGCGGCACATTCCGTCTGGCGGATCTGATATCCAGCGCAATCGAACGCGCGGATCAGCGCCTCAAGGAAGCCGGGCTCGCCGAGAATATGGATGAGGACGAGCATGCCGCCGTCGCGCGCATGGTCGGTCTGGCGGCGATCAAATTTGCGGATCTGCAAAACTATCGCACCACTAATTACGTCTTCGATCTGGACCGTTTTACCAGCTTTGAAGGCAAGACCGGCCCGTATCTTCTCTACGCGGCGGTCCGTGTGAAATCCCTACTGCGCAAGGCTGCGGACCAGAATGTCGTCTCTGGCGAGATCAATCCGGTTGCCGCCGAAGAGCGTGATCTGGTGCTGGCGCTGGATGCGTTCGGTTCTGCGGTCGAAACATCCTGCGAGAACCGGGCACCAAACACCCTGTGTGACCATGCCTTTGGTTTGGCCCAGGCGTTTTCGAAATTTTATGCGGCCTGCCCAATCCTGGGTGCGCAGGATGATGCGACCAAAGCGTCTCGTCTTGCTCTGGCGGCAGCGACATTGAAACAGCTTGAGCTATGCCTCGATCTTCTGGGTATGGAAGCACCGGATCGGATGTAGCGTTTACCTTCCTCACCCGTTTACGGGGGAGGGGAACCGCGAAGCGGTGGAGGCGGAATGTATGGCGAGACATAACTCGCTCTGCTCGCCCCTTTCGAGCCCAACTGGCGGTGCGCCCACTTCCCCCGGCAGGCGGGGGGAGAAACGCCACCACACAGCCTTCCCATATTGACTCCGCCGGGTGAAATTCTATTGTCCCCGGCAACTGGTTGGCCCGCCGTGAGGCGCGTCTGACAGGTCATAACTTCTCGCGGGAGAGATCGACGAACAGGTCGACACCGAAGGCGCAACCGCCCCGGAAACGCTCAGGTAACAGGACCGCGAAGAGGTAAAACGCTGGAAAGCGGATGCAATTCATCGCATCCCACCGACGGAGCAAGCATCACGGCCTGGCCATGATTGCGGAATCTCTCAGGTCCCAGGGACAGCGGGGGCGACAGGCTTCAGACGCTGCACGGCGTGTGGAGAAATGCTCGCTCTTGTTTGGACCCGCTTCATGACCATAGATACAATTGACAAAACCGCCCTTCACGCCTTGCATATCGAGCTGGGCGGCAAAATGGTGCCGTTTGCTGGCTATGACATGCCCGTGCAATATCCGCTCGGCATTATGGGCGAGCACAAACACACGCGCACCAAGGCTGGCCTGTTTGACGTCTCTCATATGGGACAGGCACGCTATGTCGGTGATGAGGCCGCGCTCGAAGCGCTGATGCCCGTCGATCTGGCCGCGCTGGGGCAGGGCGAACAAAAATATTCCATGCTGCTCAATGATCAGGGCGGTATCCGCGACGATTTGATGCTGTCTCGCCCCGATGGCAATGGCGTCTTCCTGGTCGTCAATGCTGCGATGAAGCACGAAGACCTCGACCTGATCGAAGCTGACACCGCCGGCAAGGGCATCCTAACCCGCATCAATGATCGCGCGCTCCTCGCTCTGCAGGGCCCCGAGGCCAAGGACGTGATGGCGCGCCTGTGTCCGGATGCCTGCAAAATGATCTTCATGCAGTGCGGCGTGTTCGAAATGGACGGTGTTGAAGTCTACATCTC
>JAQXCQ010000112.1 GCA_029251785.1 Maricaulis sp.
CCCATGCTGAATCTCGTCTCTTGGTTACATGCAAACCTTGCCCCGCGCGCGACCGCACGCTAGGGCTCGCCCACAACATAGACGACAGGAGCATCGCTGTGCACTTCGCGCTTACAGAAGACCAGATTCTTATTCAGGACATGGCCCGGAGTTTCTCCGAGGATCGCCTCAAACCGAACGCCGAAAAATGGGATGAAGAGAAGCATTTCCCGGTCGATGTTTTGCGCGAAGCGGCGGAGATGGGACTTGCCGGAATTTATGTGCGCGACGATATTGGTGGCTCCGGCATGGGGCGTCTTGATGCGGCGTTGGTCTTTGAGCAATTATCGCGTGGCTGTGTCGCGACGGCGGCCTTCCTGTCGATCCACAATATGTGCGCCTGGATGATTGATAGCTGGGGCACCCAGGAGCAGCGCGAGCGCTTTCTCCCCAAGCTTTTGAACATGGAACATATCGCGTCCTATTGTCTGACCGAGCCGGGTGCCGGTTCTGATGCAGCCAGCCTGCGGACGAAAGCCGTGCGCGATGGCGACCATTATGTTTTGAACGGCGCTAAAGCGTTTATTTCGGGCGCGGGCACATCAGATGTCTATGTTGTGATGTGTCGTACCGGCGGTGAGGGACCTTCGGGTATCTCGACCCTGCTCGTGGAAAAAGGAACGCCGGGCCTCAGTTTCGGTGCCAATGAGCGCAAGATGGGCTGGAATGCGCAGCCAACTGCGATCGTGTCCTTTGAAGATTGTCGCATTCCCGTGGAAAACCGTCTGGCCGATGAGGGCATGGGCTTTCAGCTGGCGATGAAGGGTCTCAATGGCGGGCGTATCAATATCGGCGCCTGCTCTCTGGGCGGTGCTTCAGAGGCCTATGATTTGGCGCGTGAGTATGTGGGCACACGCAAGCAGTTCAACAAACCCCTCGCGGCCTTTCAGGTCACTCAGTTCAAGCTGGCCGATATGGCCACCGAACTCGATGCGGCGCGTTTGATGCTGTACCGCGCGGCGGCCAGCGTTGATGCCAAGGACCCGTCCGCACCTAGCCATTGCGCCATGGCCAAGCGTTTCGCTACCGACACCTGTTTCGACGTCGCCAATCAGGCGCTGCAGCTGCACGGCGGTTACGGTTACCTCAAGGACTATCCTCTCGAACGCATCGTTCGCGATCTCCGCGTGCATCAGATCCTCGAGGGCACGAATGAAATCATGCGGGTGATCATCGCCAAAGAGATTTTGCGCTGATTTGAGGTTGTTGGCATTGAGACTGCCAGACGAAGTGTCCGCCTCACGCATCTAAAGCGGCGCTTCGCAATGCCCGGGATCGCAGATTAAGGGTGCTGCGCCCACCATGTCGTCCAGGGCCGACTGTCTTAACCTCCCCAAATGTAGCATCGCGGCCTCATTAAACTTTTGGGGATGACAGCCCGCCTCCCAAAATTACTTTGTCGAATATCGCCAGTATTGTAGATGGCTCCTCCAACAGACTCATTCGAGTTGAGACGAGGATTGCCCCAATGCCTGCAGAACCTGCGACAGAACCCCAAATCATCGCCCGCAAGATCGGTCATGCCGGGCGTATTACGCTTAATCGTCCCAAAGCCCTGAATGCGCTCACCCATCGCATGTGCCTCGATATGATCGCTGCGCTCACGCAATGGGCCGATGATGATGGTGTAAAAGTCATCGTTGTTGACGGAGCCGGTGACAAGGGCTTCTGCGCCGGAGGGGATATCTTGCAATTGCACGATTCCGGAAAGGCTGGTGACGGGGCGGCCTGGGAATTCTGGCGCGACGAGTACCGCCTCAACACGCTTATTCATCACTATGATAAGCCCTACATTGCCTTGATTGACGGGATCACAATGGGCGGTGGCGTGGGCGTGTCGGTTCACGGCTCCCATCGCGTGGCGGGTGATCGCACGATGTTGGCCATGCCGGAAACCGGCATTGGTTTCCACCCGGATGTCGGCGGCGCGTTTTTTCTGCCGCGTTTGCCGGGGCAAATCGGAATTTGGATGGGCCTGACCGGTGCACGCATCAAGGCAGCAGATTGCCTCGCTTGCGGAGTTGCAACCCATTATTGTCCAACCGAAAACTATCAGGCTTTGCTTCAGGTTCTCGAAAGCGCGGATTTGTCGGATCCCGAAGCTTTGGAAACGGTGCTCGACGAATTTTCTGGCAATCCGGGCGAAAGCAGTCTGGCGCTCACACGCGGACTGATTGACGCAGCCTTTGAAGGCGACGATGTATCGGCGATGATTGACCGCATGAAAACCGCCGCGGATCCATGGTCGCTAAAGCAAGTAAAATTCCTCGAAAGCAAATCCCCCACCGCATTAAAGTTGACCCTCGCCGCTATGCGTACCGGCGCAGGTTTGAGTTTTGAGGACTTAATGCGGCAGGATTTGCGGTTGTCGACCCGGTGTCTGGAGGGGGGCGATTTTTACGAAGGTGTCAGGGCCGTGATAATCGACAAGGATCATAATCCAGTGTGGTCACCAGCCACACTCAGCGCGGTAGACGATGAGTCAATTCGTGACCTGTTCAAGCCGCTCGACGAAGCACACGAGATGAGCTTCCTTTCGCGCCTGTAGAAATGCCCGCATCAAACAAATATTTGTAGGAGACGTGACATGGCCAATATCGCATTTATCGGACTGGGCAATATGGGTTCCGGCATGTGTGCCAACCTCGTAAAGGCTGGCCACGACGTTCGCGCCTTTGATTTGAGCGAAGATGCGGTTGCACGCGCGGTTGAGGCCGGCGCGAGTGCCGCGGTTTCGGTGAGCGAGGCTGTCAGCGGTGCCGACGCAATCGTGACGATGCTGCCCGCCGGAAAGCATGTGCGTGCGGTCTATGAGGGCGATGTGTTTGGTGCCGCCACGCCCGGTTGCCTGATTATGGATTGCTCGACAATTGATGTGGAGAGCGCACGCCATGTCGGCAATTCCGCCGTGTCCAAGGGGTTTCAGTTTGTTGATGCTCCCGTGTCCGGCGGTGTCGCTGCGGCGACTGCGGGCACGTTGACCTTCATGGTGGGAGGCAAGGAGTCTGATTTTATGGCGGCTGAGCCCTTCCTCAACATCATGGGGAAGGCGGTAATCCATGCGGGAGATGCCGGGGCCGGGCAGGCGGCCAAGATTTGTAATAATATGCTGCTGGCCATACATATGATTGGTACGTGCGAAGCCTTTGCGCTGGCTGAAAAACTTGGTCTGGATCAACAGAAGTTTTTCGACATTTCATCCAAGGCTTCCGGGCAAAATTGGTCGATGACCTCATATTGTCCCGTACCGGGGCCGATGCCATCAACTCCAGCCAATCACGACTATAAGCCCGGTTTTGCCGCGGCGATGATGCTGAAGGATCTCAAGCTGGCCCAGTCTGCAGCACAATCAGCTGGAGCAACCACGCCGATGGGCGCTCAGGCCGAGGCAATGTATTCAATGTTCGATAATCTGGGCGGTGGCGGATCGGATTTTTCCGGAATTTATAAACTCCTGGATGGCAGCTGGAAGGGGAATTAAGCGCTTTTTAGCGTGTTGCAACTACACTGCCTCCAAATATAAGAAATACCGGTGGAGTGTGTAGTATGGCAATGGTCGAAAATTCGTCTCCCGAGGCGGAGCCTAGCGGCAATTATCTTGAATTATTGCAATTAGTTGAGCGTTTGCATCGCCAATTGCTTGATGTCGTGAAGGATGAGCTCGATCGCAAGGGCATGGATGATCTCAATAGTGTCCAAGCATTGCTATTGTTCAATATCGGTGACCAGGAACTGACGGCGGGCGAGCTGCGCACACGCGGGCATTACCTCGGATCCAACGTTTCGTATAATCTCAAAAAATTGGTTGATGCCGACTATTTACGCCATGAACGCTCCGAGGCGGATCGTCGCGCGGTTCGTGTCAGCCTGACAGAGAGCGGACATGCTGTTCGGGCACGGCTGACCAAGTTATTCGTGCGCCAGGGATTGTCCCTGGCCCCGGTCGGCGGCGTCGATACGCAGCAATTGCCCATGGTCAACACCGCGCTCACTCGCATTGAACGGTTTTGGGCCGATCATATCCGCTTTCGGATGTAGGTGGGGCGCATTCTTCAAGCCAGTAACTGCATAATTTGTGATCCTGCGACTCTTCGTCCGTTTTCATAACGCTCATTAACGTTCTATATGACGACTCATCTTGATGATGTCGCGATATGAATAAGGGCGAGGCCTGAGAATGGACTACCGAGGCAAGTTTGAAGCAGCTGTCCGACGCGTGAAAGCAGAAGGCCGGTACCGCGTATTTGCTGATCTTCTGCGCCGCAAGGGAGAGTTTCCCACGGCACGGTGGCGTTCCCCCGAGGGGAATACGTCAGACGTAACAGTCTGGTGTTCCAACGACTATCTGGGTATGGGCCAATCGCCCTGCGTTTCCGAAACGATGAAGGCCGCGATCGACGATGTTGGTTCCGGCGCTGGCGGTACGCGTAATATCTCTGGTACCACGCACTATCACGTCGAATTGGAAACATCGCTCGCTGATCTTCACAAGAAAGACGATGCCCTCCTGTTTACATCCGGCTATGTGGCGAATGAAGCGACAATATCCACGCTGGCGCGCATTCTGCCGGGTCTCATTATTTTTTCTGATGAACTCAATCATGCCTCGATGATCGCCGGCGTTCGGGGCGCACGCACGGAAAAGCATGTATTCCGGCACAATGATCTGGAGCATCTAGAGGCGTTATTGGCGGCTGCTCCCTCGGATGCGCCAAAAGTAATTGCGTTTGAATCCGTCTATTCGATGGATGGTGATATTGGTCCGATTGAAGGTATTTGCGACCTGGCCGATAAATACGATGCGCTGACCTATATCGATGAGGTGCACGCGGTTGGCCTGTACGGTCTTCGGGGTGCGGGTATTGCCGAACGTGATGGCTTGATGCACCGCGTTGACATCATCGAGGGCACGCTGGGTAAGGCCTTTGGGGTTGTTGGCGGGTATATTGCCGCTGATGGGGCGATCGTGGATGCCATTCGTTCAACGGCCCCCGGGTTTATCTTCACAACCGCCTTGCCTCCAGCCGTTGCGGCAGGCGCGCGCGCAAGTGTGGAATATCTCAAATCTGCGCACTCATTGCGCGAGAAGCATCAGGAACGTGCCGCAACCCTGAAGACACGATTGTCGGACGCTGGCTTTCCGGTCATGCCATCTGTGACTCATATCGTGCCGATCCATGTCGGTGATCCGGTATTGTGCAAACGTATAACCGATATGTTGCTGGATGATCACGGGATTTACGTGCAGCCAATCAACTACCCGACCGTGCCAAAAGGCACAGAGCGATTGCGCTTGACGCCAACCCCCCTTCACACGGACGAGATGTTCGATCAGCTGGTCCTGGCGCTCGAAGACGTTTGGGCGCGCGCGGAAGAACAGACCGGAGTGTCGAGAGCGTCTTCGCTGGAGGCCTGATGAGTGACGGGCAGACCTATCTCGAAATTACCGTAATCGGGAATTCAGTTCGCGTGGCCGCCATCGATGCGGCAACTGGCGAAGAGGTAATTTTTCAGGCACCGCGAAACACGCCGAGACCGGATTTGGAGAAGCTGGCGATCCAAAAGCTGTCCTGGAAGATGGCACGTGAAGCCGAGAAAACTGATGGCACAGCCAGGAAAAAACCGGGCGCAAAGCCCGGTCGTGGTTTTTCTGTTTAAAGTGTCAGGCTTGGGCCTATTCTTTGCCGGCCCGGCCTAGCCCAATGTCCTTGGCAAACTGTGAGCGCTTCCTCGAATATGCGGGAGCGACCATCGGATAGTCCGCTGGCAAATTCCATTTACGACGATATTCATCCGGCGACATCTCGTACTGCGAGCGCAAATACCGTTTCAGCATTTTTAGCTTTTTACCGTCCTCGAGGCAGACGATGTATTCGTCATGTATTGACCGTGATACTGCAACAGCAGGTTTCGAGCGCGATTCTTGCTTCACAGTTTCACCAGTCATCTCGACGATGGTCGAATGAACAGTTTTGATCAGTTCGGAGACCTGTTCTGCGGCGACACTATTGTTTGCGACGTAGGACGATACAATGTCGGTCGTCATATTGAGGATTTCTGTCTTGTCGACCATCGGGGGAGCCTGATCTGTCATCGGAGGTCCTTTGAGACTAACGCGGGTGCGCCATAGTCGTCGCACTCATGATTCTTCTATGTAGACTGGAAGAAGTATTGGCTAGTCAATGTAGAGGCAAGTGCAATTGACGAATATATATATTCAATGACAACGTTTCGAGAATATATAAAATATACTGTAATGTAATCACTTGGCCAAAATTGCGTATCTGTCATGCAGAAGACGAGCCTTGTATCGTCCTTCGCCGCGCCGTATCAGGTGGGTGTAGCAGAGGATAAAGTCATGTCAGATACAGTCGTTGAAACACCCGGTACGCAGGCCTTTTTTAGTCGCTCAGTCGTCGATTCCGACCGGGATGTTGCACTTGCCATCCATGATGAAATCCAGCGTCAGCAGAACCAGATTGAGTTGATCGCGTCGGAAAATATTGTTTCGCGCGCCGTGCTGGAAGCCCAGGGCTCTCCTCTGACCAACAAATATGCTGAAGGATATCCCGGGCGCCGCTATTACGGTGGTTGCGAGCATGTTGATATTGTTGAAACGCTTGCGATCGATCGCGCGAAGCAATTGTTTGGATGTGAGTACGCCAATGTTCAGCCAAGCTCCGGCAGTCAAGCCAATCAAGGCGTTTTCCTCGCCCTGGTAAAGCCCGGCGACAAGATCCTCGGCATGTCGCTCGATGCCGGTGGGCACCTCACACACGGTGCGCGTCCAAACATGTCGGGCAAATGGTTTGAAGCGCATACTTATGGCGTCGACAAGGACACGTGCCTGATCGATTATGATGTTCTCCGCAAGCAGGCGCATGAAATCAAACCCAAGCTGATCGTAGCGGGAGGGTCAGCCTATCCACGCGAAATCGATTTTGCAGAGTTTCGTAAGATCGCTGATGAAGTGGGAGCCTATTTGATGGTTGATATGGCGCACTTCGCCGGCCTCGTTGCCGGGGGCGTCTATCCAAGTCCGATCCCACATGCGCACGTATGCACAACCACAACTCATAAGACTTTGCGGGGCCCGCGGGGCGGCATGATCGTCTCCAACGATCTTGATCTCGGTAAAAAATTCAATTCGGCGATTTTCCCGGGCATGCAGGGCGGGCCGCTGATGCACGCAATCGCCGGTAAGGCCGTCGCCTTTGGTGAAGCCCTGCACGCGGACTACAAAGATTACACTCGCCAGGTCTTGGCGAACTCGAAGATCATGGCGAAGACCGTGCTCGAAGGTGGCTACGATATTGTTTCAGGGGGGACAGATAGTCATCTGTCGCTGATTGATCTTCGTCCCAAGGGATTGAAGGGCAATATTGCCGAGGAGGCCCTCGAGCGCGCTTTCATTACCTGCAACAAGAACGGCGTTCCCTTCGATCCGGAAAAACCAACCGTCACGTCCGGCCTTCGCGTCGGGTCCCCGGCGGCAACGACACGCGGTTTCCGCGAGGCTGAATTCCAGCAAGTCGGCGAGATGATCGTTCGCGTGCTGGATGCGTTGGTCGAAAGCCCGCAGGGCAGCCCGGAAATCGAAGCTGCGGTTCGCCAGGAAGTGCTCGGCCTGACAGCACGCTTCCCAATCTACCCGGATTTGTCCTAAACTGCTTAAATGCGCTGCCCTTTTTGTGGAAATCCCGACACCCAGGTAAAAGACTCCCGGCCGGCCGAAGACGGAAACGTCATTCGTCGCCGTCGGCAATGTCCGTCCTGCTCCGCTCGATTCACGACGTTTGAGCGTGTTCAATTACGCGAATTGACGGTGGTGAAAACTTCCGGTCGCCGCGTGCCGTTTGCGCGCGAGAAGCTCAATCGCTCAATCCAATTGTCGATTCAGAAACGGAATATTGAACCCGATCGCATCGAGCAGATGATTTCGGGAATTGTCCGACGCCTAGAATCCAGCGGTGAATCTGATATCCCGTCCGATCGTGTCGGCGAATTGGTGATGGACGCGCTTAAAAACCTCGATACCGTTGCCTATGTCCGCTATGCGTCGGTCTACAAGGATTTCCACAAGGTCGAGGACTTCCGCGAATTCATCAAGGATGAGCATCTGAGCGGTGATAACTCCGGCGATAGTAACACTGACGTTCACGGAGACGGTGAGGGTGAGGCCAGGGACCGCTGATGCGTGCCCCGAACACGCCACGCATCACCCTGAAGCTTGCGACATCTATGGACGGCAAAATCGCCCTCGCCAATGGTCAGTCGAAATGGATTACAGGACCCGAAAGCCGTGAGGAAGTTCATCGGATGCGGGCGGCCCACGAGGTAATTGTAACGGGAATTGGCACGGTCCTGGCGGACAATCCTGAATTCACGGCGCGTCCAGCCGCGGGGTGTAAGAAGCAGCCCGACCTGATTGTCATGGGGATGAAAAGTAAACTCCAAAACCAAGATAGAATCTTTCAGGATCAAACTCGGAACGTCATCTTCAGTAATGACCGAAATTTGGTCGGGGCGATCAATGGATATCATAGCGTCATGATCGAAGCCGGTTCGCGAATTGCCGCGGCAGCGATCAAAGCGGATATCGTGGATCGAATTGAATGGTTTAGAGCGCCCATAATTATCGGTGGGGGCGGAATACCGGTTCTTGCCGATATTGGTCTTGATTCGCTAAGTGATGCCCCCAAATTCACACGTGTCGCTGTCACACCACGGGGTGCTGATCTGCAGGAAAGTTACGAACGGATACTCTGATGTTTACCGGCATAGTTACAGACATGGGCAGGGTGCGCAAAATTTCCGGCGAAGATGTGCGCCGCTTTGAAATTGAATGTTCCTACGACGCCAGCACAATCGATCTTGGCGCATCGATCGCGCACGCCGGAGCCTGTTTGACCGTCGTGGAACGGCATCAGCAAGGCGCTAGCGGTATATTTTCCGTGGAAGTTTCACCCGAGACGTTGCGATTGACCACGCTTGGCGATCTGACCGTCGGGGATGCCGTCAATCTGGAGCGTGCCCTGAAAATAGGTGAGGAGCTCGGCGGACATATTGTCACTGGCCATGTGGACGGTGTTGGCACGTGTGCCGCGCGAAGGACAGAGGGTGACTGGTTGATATTCACCATCAAGCCACCATCACAACTCAATCAATTCATTGCAAAAAAAGGATCCATCACGGTTGATGGTGTTTCTCTGACTGTCAATGAAGTTTCCAATGACAGCTTCGATTTGATGATTATTCCACACACAGCACAGCAAACAACACTGGGAAAATTGCAGGCCGGAGAGCGGGTAAACCTTGAGATCGACCTCATGGCGCGCTACGCCGCGCGCTTGAGCCAGTTCTCGGAGAACCCAGGTTGAGCGATATACCCCTTTCACCCATTGAGGACGTCATCGAAGACGCTCGCAATGGACGCATGTTCATTCTTGTCGATGCAGAAGATCGCGAGAATGAGGGTGATCTCATCATTCCGGCGAAATACGCCACGCCCGACGCGATAAATTTCATGGCCCGTTTTGGCCGTGGACTGATCTGCCTGTCGATGAGCCAGGAGCGGGCCGATGTTCTCGACCTCAAGCTCATGTCTTCGGAAAATCGGACCCGGCACCAAACAGCCTTCACGGTTTCTATCGAAGCCAAGGAGGGCGTTACCACCGGTATTTCAGCCCATGATCGCGCGCGCACCATCGAGGTGGCGACAGATCCATCGCGAAATGCAGAAGATATTGTATCCCCGGGTCATGTGTTTCCGCTGGTTGCGCGTGATGGCGGAGTATTGGTGCGTGCCGGGCATACTGAAGCAGCGGTTGATATCGCGCGCCTCGCCGGCTCGGGTGACTCAGGCGTGATTTGTGAAATCATGAATGAAGACGGGACGATGGCGCGACTTCCCGACCTCATTGCCTTCGCGCAATTGCATGGTTTGAAGATCGGCACCATCGAGGATTTGATCGCCTATCGCCGTCGCAATGACCGCTTTATAGAACGCCGTCTCGAGACAAATATTGAGAGTGAATGGGGCGGCCCGTTCAAAATGGTGTTATTTCGCAATACGCTCGACGGGTCCGAGCATGTGGCGCTTGTAAAGGGTATGCCATCGCCGGAGGCACCGACACAGGTTCGCATGCACAAGGTCAGCTTTGTTGATGACGTCCTTAACGCCGCGGGAGGACGGGGAGCGCTGGTAGAGCAGGGCATTCGCGCTCTTGGCTCGGCGGAGGGAGCAGCGGTTATGGTTTTGATCCGTGAAACCAGCGACACCGCCATCGCTGAACGTCTCGGCGTAAAGCCCGTTCTTGCCGATGGCGAGCGGGAAGCGAAACGCCTACGCGAATACGGCGTCGGTGCACAAATACTTCTAGATCTCGGTGTCCGAGAAATGATCTTGCTCAGCACAACCCCGCAAACGATCGTTGGCCTGGAAGGTTACGGCTTGAGTATCAGCGAAGAACGCCATTTCCCCGAGGACGCTCAATGACCCTGTCTCCTGTTTTAATCGTCGCCGGTGATTTTTACCGCGACATCGCCCAGCCGATGATTGATGGCGCAAGCAAGGCGCTGGACGACGCTAAGCTTCCATATGAGCTTGTCACCGTGCCGGGTGCGCTGGAAATCCCCGGCGCGATTGCCCAAGCAGAACTCGCCGGCGCCGATTATGCCGGCTATATCGCGCTCGGGTGTGTTATCCGCGGCGAGACCACACACTATGATTATGTATGCGGTGAAAGTGCGCGTGGCTTGATGGAACTGTCTTTGGGTGGCGTTCCTGTGGGTAATGGCATACTGACAGTCGAAAATCGCGATCAGGCGATGGCGCGCGCCGTTGAAAAAAATAAGGGAGCCGATGCGGCTCAAGCCTGCATATCCTTGATGGCGCTGCGCACTAAATTCGAGAAATCAGCATGACGCAAAAAAAAGAGAACAGCTCCGATAAGCGCGCGCGTTTGCGTCGCGCTGCGCGTTTGGCTTCTGTCCAGGCTCTTTATCAAATGGAGATCTCTGGTCGTGGCGCGACCGAGGTGATCCGTGAATTTTGTGATCACCGCTTTGCCGAGGATGCCCAGAGCACGGAAAGTGTTGAGACCGACCAGCCGTTTTTTGAATCACTCGTCGCGGGCGTGGTTGAGAGGCAAGCCGTCGTCGACGTGGCGATAGACGAATTGCTGGCGGATGGTTGGCGTTTGCAAAGACTAGACGCGACTGTTCGTGCTATTTTGCGCTCCGGTGGCTACGAATTGTTCCACCGCAATGATGTCCCCGCCCGTGTTGTGATCGATGAATATGTTGAAGTCGCCAATGCGTTTTTCGAGGGATCTGAACCCAAGTTTATCAATGCTGCGCTCGATAATTGCGCGCGCAAGGCCCGTCCCGGCGAGCTCTAGGGGATGTCTGCTGGAGAGGAGTTCACCTATATTCGCGAGCACCTTGTTCCACTAACCGAGTGCAATCCTGGTGCTTTGGGTTTGCAAGATGATGCCGCGATCCTGACGCCGACACCCGATCACGAAATCGTTTTGTGTTCCGACATGTTGATTGCGGGTGTGCATTTTCTGGAATCCGATGGGTTGGACCAGATTGCACAGCGGGCCCTCCGGACGAATTTGTCAGACCTCGCGGCGATGGGAGCGCGGCCGATCGGCTATTTGTGCTCAATCGCGTGGCCGGCGGGGGCAACGCCGAGCGACCGAGAAAACTTCGCTCAGGGATTGGCGGCCGCGCAATCCGTTTACAATTTGGTTTTGCTTGGTGGAGATACAACGTGCTCGGCAGGCCCTCTGGTCATTTCCATGACCCTGTATGGCGAAGTTGCGACTGGAACCGCCCTGCGCCGGGATCAAGCGCTTGACGGCCATGATGTTTGGGTTACCGGAACAATTGGCGATGCGGTGCTCGGCCTTTCGATCGCGAAGGGGGAATTGGATCCTCATCCCGCCTTGCTGAAACGCTACCAATTTCCCGACGCGCGGGTTGAGACTGGCATGGCTTTAAGTGGGCTCGCCAGTGCGTGTATTGATATTTCCGACGGCCTTGTAGCCGACGCTGCGCATCTGGCAGCGGCCAGCGGCAAATCCATCGAAATTGAAGCCACGATGATTCCGTTCAGCGACCCGGCTCTGCTGTGGCTGGAGAATGAAGGCCAGGCAGGTCTCGAGAGCCTCATAACCGGTGGCGATGACTATGAGTTACTGTTTACCGCCCCAAATAATAATGCTGCCTCCATTTTGGCCCTTCAGGAGGAAATCGGTGCCCCAATAAGTTGGATTGGCAGTGTGTCACAGGGTGCCGGCGTGACATTCCGTGATGACATGGGGCAATTGCTGACAATTGAATCAAGCGGATTTACGCATTTTTGACCGGATATCCGTATGGTGACCTCATTCAAAGAGGTAATTATGCGATTTTTTCTGGCACTCATTCTATCGCTTGGTTTCGGATCCACGGCATTCGCATCGGGCGAAGGTGGTGGTGGTGAAGAATCACCATCGTCGAATAGCTCCAATAATAACCTTGTCTTGAATTTTACGATGCCCGGCGCTGAGGTCGTCGCAGAGGAAATCGATGAGGGGCCGGATGATCCGCGGGTGATTATTTTGCCGACGGTCGTCGTGCCCATGTCAAACAATTCTCGACTGACCGGATTTGCCTTTCTCCGGGTGCATTGGCGCGTCGGTGATAATGTTGATATTTGGGCGGCCCGCGGGCGGGCCCAATTCGCCCTCGATGCCCTTGTCAGAACGGGTTACGGCAACGTTTTGTCAAATGAATCCGGGACCGCGATTGAACATGATCGGGCGGCGGAGTTATGGGCAGAAACCCTGGTCGACTTGTTTGGTGAGTCCTGGGTCGACACGGTGGAAGTCGTCGGCAATGACATGCGAATGGTCCACTGAATCGCCGTATTTTAGGGCGAAAACCTAATCCATCCACAACCTAACAGACACTGCGCATTGCACGGCGCCATGGCTTTATGCATAGTCCGAACCGCTTTGGGGAGGGCATTATACGGTCGGCGTGATTCTCGCGCTTTTGCCTTCCCTTGTTTCTTCCATCGACCTTTCCGAAGTGAACAACGGGGCTACCAGCCATGAACATGCTTATGCTGGCCATCGCAGCTGCCGCTCTTGCCATCATCTACGGTGTCGTACAGGCACAAAGACTGATGAAAGAGGACGCCGGTTCCGACAAGATGCAGGAAATTGCATCGGCTATCCAAGAAGGCGCTAACGCCTATCTCAATCGTCAATACACAACCATCGCCATGGTCGGCGCTGCTGTTGCCATTCTGATCGCACTCATTCCGGCCTTTGGCCTGTTGGTTGCGGTTGGTTTTGTCATCGGTGCTGTCCTCTCAGGTGCAGCCGGTTTCGCCGGCATGCTGATTTCGGTTCGTGCCAATGTCCGTACCACGCAAGCCGCGAGTAAAAGCTTGTCTGGCGGCCTGGATATCGCCTTCCGTTCCGGTGCCATCACCGGAATGTTTGTGGCGGGTTTCGCGCTCATCGGCGTCGCAGGATACTACTGGGTCCTCACCGACATGATGGGCATGGAACCCAATAGCCGAACTGTGATCAACGCGCTTGTCGCGCTGGGTTTCGGTGCGTCCTTGATTTCCATCTTTGCGCGTCTCGGCGGCGGTATCTTCACCAAGGGTGCAGATGTTGGCGGCGACATGGTTGGCAAGATCGAAGCTGGTATTCCTGAAGATGATCCCCGTAACGCTGCGACGATCGCCGATAATGTTGGCGATAACGTCGGTGATTGCGCCGGTATGGCAGCGGACTTGTTCGAGACCTATGCAGTAACAATTGTTGCCACCATGGTTCTCGCCTCAATCTACTTCACGGGTGAAAATGGGGCTGCCATGATGCTCTACCCGCTGGCAATCGCCGCGGCGTGCATCGTGACGTCAATTATCGGCACCTTCTTCGTCAGCCTCGGCAAGGGCACCAATGTTATGGGTGCGCTCTACAAGGGCTTGATCGCGGCTGGTGTGCTGTCGATCGGTGCTTTGTGGTACGTCACATCAGCAGTCGTCGGAATGGGCGAGCTGGGTGAAGTCGGTGGCGTCATGGTCACTGGACAGGCTCTGTTTTATTGCGGACTGATCGGTCTTGCAGTGACAGGCGCCATCATCTGGGTCACCGAGTATTACACCGGCACAGAATATCGTCCGGTACGCTCGGTTGCTGCAGCGTCTGAATCCGGACACGGCACCAATGTGATCCAGGGTCTGGCTGTCTCTCTTGAAGCGACTGCCATGCCAGCGATCATCATTATCGCCGGCATTTTGGCCACCTACACGATGGCCGGCCTATTTGGTATTGCGATCTCCGTGACAACCATGCTGGCACTCGCTGGCTTGATCGTTGCGCTGGATGCCTTTGGTCCAGTGACCGACAATGCCGGCGGTATCGCCGAGATGGCCGGTCTGCCTGAGGACGTTCGCAACACTACAGACACGCTTGATGCGGTGGGGAACACGACAAAGGCTGTCACCAAGGGTTATGCGATCGGTTCTGCCGGTCTTGGTGCCCTGGTACTGTTTGCGGCCTACACAGCCGACGTTGAGCACCTGCTCGGCATTCACCCGGATTTCTCGCTTGAGAACCCGTATGTGATTGTTGGTCTGCTGTTTGGTGGTCTTCTGCCTTACCTGTTTGGTGGCATGTCGATGATGGCTGTGGGTCGTGCTGCGGCGTCCGTCGTCACCGAGGTTCGCCGTCAGTTCAAGGAAATCCCGGGCATTATGGAATATAAGGCGAAGCCAGATTATGGCCGCGCTGTTGATATCCTGACGCGCTCGGCGATCAAGGAAATGATCGTACCTTCGTTATTGCCGGTTCTCTCTCCAATCGTCCTGTATTTCGCCATTACGGCGTTGGCAGGTCAGGAGCAGGGTCTTGCAGCGCTGGGTGCGATGCTCCTGGGTGTTATCGTCAACGGTCTCTTCGTGGCTGTGTCCATGACCGTCGGTGGCGGTGCTTGGGATAACGCCAAAAAGTACATCGAAGACGGTGCTCACGGCGGTAAGGGCTCTGAAGCCCACAAAGCATCGATCACCGGTGACACAGTTGGCGATCCTTATAAGGATACAGCTGGCCCAGCGGTTAATCCGATGATCAAGATCACGAACATCGTTGCACTGCTTCTACTGGCGGCACTTGCCGGTTGATAGGGATCGCGGGCGGACGCCGAACGTCCGCCCGCTTATCCATTCGGCATCATTGCCGGATATGCATAGAAAAAGCCCCGGTCGATAGACCGGGGCTTTTTTAATCTCGTGATTTTCTGAACGTTTTACTGATCCCGACGAGGACCACCCGCGCCGCCTGGCAGGTTTTGTTCGCCGCCAAATTGATCGGGCTGGACCCGGCCGATATTACCAAGCAACTGCTCGAGCAAAGTCAGCTCACGGCCACGTGTTGGCGTTTCGCGATCAGCATAGGCGACCAAACGTCCGTCCTCCATGCCATATTCGATGACTTCGGACACAACGCCTGTATCATTGAAGCTGACCGCAATAATGCGACGGTCACGCGTAGCTGGGCGCAGATAGGCGAGTGATTCTCGTGTCGCCGAGATGTAATACCAGGTATCTTCCTCGAACGTGCCTCGTGAGGAAGGATTGCCCAAACGCGCCAGGACCGTGGCCTGTGTATCTTCGGCTGCGACAATGGTTGGCTCTTCGCCAACACTGTAGCGATACCCATGAGCTCTCAATACTGGATTGCACGCTGTCGCGCCAAATGCGCAGGCTGCGAGCAAGACTGAAATTCGAACGCGACGTGTCATGGCAACTCCCTGGGACCGTAACCGGCCTGATCTGCATTCTTGACCTAGCCAAGCTGACGCTTAGCTTCAAGCCCGAAGATGAGGGAGGCCCGAACACATGTTGACCAAATTGTTTCGCACTCGGCCAGAAAAGACAACAGCCAAAGCGCTGCACGACGCTATTGTTGCAGCGTCACGGACCAGAGAACTTTATGCAGACCTCGCGGTGCCGGACACGCTGGAGGGTCGGTTTGAGCTGGTTTTGCTGCATGCTGCCCTGGTTATTGATGTTTTGCGAGATGGCGAAGATCCCGAAGCTGTCAAAATTAGTCAGCTGGTTTTCGACTATATGTTCGAGGATTTTGACATCGCGATGCGTGAGATGGGGGTCGGAGATTCCGGGGTAGGCAAGAAAATCCGGTTTATGGCGGAGGGATTTTACGGTCGAGCCCAGGGTTATACCGACGCACTGGCAGCCGATGATAGCACCGAAGCGGCGGGCGACAATTCGAGCAATGAAGCACTCAGCCTGGTCTTGGCGCGCAATGTCTACGCGACGGAAACGGTCTCCGATGCGCCCATTGGGCTGGCACGCTATGTTCGTCAATCGTATATCAGTCTTCATAATCAGGGCCCCAGGGCGCTGGCGGATGGGGCATCACCGGCATTCGCGACACTTTGAGCGAGGTTTAGAACGCTTGCATATCGAAATTCATCGGCTAATGTCCGCGCTCTTTCAGCGGGGCGCGAGCCCGTCGGGAACGATGGGCATTATCCTATGACCGGTATTTCAACGATTTCCATCGACGCTATGGGCGGGGACATCGGCCCTCAGGCTGTTGTTGAAGGTATCGGGTATGCGCTCAAGCGCTGGCCTGATCGCAAGGCGAATTACTTGCTTCATGGCGATGAAGCGCACCTTCAGCCGCTCCTTGAATTGCACCCGGCGGTCGCTGCCGTATCTGAAATCCGCCACACACCCACATCGGTCACGATGACGGCAAAGCCCAGTGAGGCGGTGCGTCGCGCCCGTGGCTCTTCAATGTGGAACGCTATTCAATGCGTGAAATCCGGGGAAGCCAGCGCAATTGTATCCTCGGGTAATACCGGCGCCCTCATGGCGATTTCTAAAGTGATACTGCGCATGAAAAAAGGTGTGCACCGCCCGGCGATATCTGCAAATTGGCCCACACCGACCGGCCATACCGTCGTGCTGGACGTTGGTGCAAATATTTCATGTGGTGCGACGCAATTGGTAGAATTCGCCATTATGGGGGAGGCCTATCATCAGGCCTGTTTCGGCGATGGCGACCCCAAGGTTGGTCTACTCAATGTTGGCCAGGAAGAACTCAAGGGAAATGACACGGTCCGCGAGGCCGATAGTCTCATCCGGAATGCCAATCTGGACATGAACTATATTGGTTTTATCGAGGGTAATGACATCAGTGCAGGGCATATTGATGTGGTCGTAACCGATGGTTTCACGGGCAATATTGCGTTGAAAGCCGCCGAGGGCACCGCCAAGCTTGTTGCGGGTTTTGTTCGTGATGCACTAACAAGTTCCCTCCTTGCCAAACTGGCCGCCGGTTTATTGTCGCTCGGCGCGTTGGATCGCTTGCGCCGCCGTATGGACCCCCGCCACATGAATGGTGGAGTCTTGCTCGGCCTTAAGGGAATTGTGGTCAAGAGCCACGGTGGCTCCGACGGTGAGGGTTTCGCCTCCGCACTGGGTCTGTCTTTATTGCTTTCCAAAAGCAATTTCATGCAGGCTATTCGCAATAATTTGGATAAGTTCGCTAGCGCGCACGACCAGGACAATAACGCACAGTCATGACCGAACGCATTGCTCGTATTGCCGGCATCGGGGCCTATTTGCCCGACCGGATACTCACCAATACAGAACTCTCCAAAATGGTGGATACCAGCGATGACTGGATCCGCGAGCGCACAGGCATTCACCAACGCCACATCGCCGCTGACACGCAGCTGACCTCTGATTTGGCGACCCAGGCGGCGCAGCGTGCCCTTGATGATGCCGGCATTTCCGCCAGTGATGTTGATATGGTGATCGTTGCCACTACAACACCGGATAATACATTCCCCTCGACGGCGACAAAGGTTCAGGCCGCGCTTGGCGCGCGCACAGGTGCATCCTTCGACGTTCAGGCCGTATGTTCAGGTTTCATTTATTCGCTGTCCATTGCCGATAATTTTATCGCGCGCGGTCAAGCACAAACCGTATTGGTTATTGGCGCGGAAACAATGTCGCGCATTCTCGATTGGACGGATCGGACGACCTGCGTCTTGTTCGGTGATGGGGCAGGGGCGATGGTCCTGACGGGTGAGGACCCGACAGACGATCCCAAGCAAGCGCGCGTGCTGGCGAGCTATTTGCGCTCGGATGGGCGGTTTAAGGAATTGCTCTACGTTGATGGCGGGCCTTCGAGCACCCAGACGGTTGGCCATTTGCGTATGGCGGGCAATCAGGTGTTCCGGCACGCGGTCAATAACATTGCGGAATCGATGACGACGATCTGTAAGCAGGTTGATATTCAAATCGAGGATGTGGACTGGTTTGTTCCCCATCAGGCCAACCAACGAATCCTGGAAGGTGTTGCGCGCAAGCTTTCAATCCCGACCGGTAAGGTGATTTCTACCGTCGCAGATCACGGAAACACGTCGGCCGCATCGGTTCCGATGGCCTTTGAACGGGCTGCGATAGACGGCCGAATCAAGCGCGGTGATCTGGTTTTGATGGAAGCATTGGGCGGAGGATTCACCTGGGGTGCCACGCTGGTGCGCTATTAAAATATCAATTTTCCGTGTTTATTGCATTTTTCCAAGGCCTTGCCGTTGACTGATGGCTGAAAGCAGGCGTAACTAAGGCTCGTTATCGGGGGTATTGCCATGTCGGAGAAAACGTTAACTCGAGCAGATTTGGCCGAAGCCGTCTATAAAGAGGTCGGCCTGTCACGTCAGGAATCTGCGGATTTGGTTCAGTCAGTTCTGGGTATGATGTCCAGCACTTTGTCCAACGGAGAGTCAGTCAAACTGTCTTCCTTTGGCTCTTTCCTGCTTCGCGATAAGCGTGGCCGGGTCGGACGGAATCCAAAAACCGGTGTTGAAGTCCCAATTGATGCTCGCAGGGTTTTGGTTTTTAAACCATCCCAAGTGCTCAAGGAGCGCGTCGATTCGTCTCTGTCGAAAGACTAGTTTGGTCTTAGGGGCCGAAGACTGACGCGAAAATCGCATGTCGGTCACTGAAAAATCGCCGGAAGCCTTTCGAACCATTAGCGAAGCCGCTGATGAACTGGAAGTCCCCGCGCATGTTCTGCGTTTTTGGGAAAGCAAATTCCCACAGATCAGTCCGCTGAAGCGGGCTGGCGGTCGGCGATTCTATCGCCCCCAGGATCTCGCCCTGCTGCGGGGCGTAAAGCGTCTGCTGTATGAAGACGGCTTTACGATCAAGGGTGCGCGCAAATACATCAAGGAGCACGGTTCAGCTTCTGTGCTGGAGCTTGGCGCTGGAGGTGCATTGCGCGAACCTCAGGCTATCGATGCTGCAGATGTAGAAAGCACGCCACCGGCAAGACCCCGCCGTAAGCCTGGCAAAGCCGATGGCCCAAAACGTGATTTGGACGATATTCTCACCGATCTCGAAGGGGCTCGGGCCAAGCTGAAAGCCGCGCTCGAACGCTGAGGCACGCCGCAAACGCGCACCGAGCTGCCGTGCACAGGAAATTCCACTGTTGGGCGTATTGCAGCGTCGCGCCCCTGTGCCTATAAGCAGCTTCCCCACGCGGTCGGACTCGTCCGGTCGCACATGTGTCGGAGCGTGGCGCAGTCCGGTAGCGCACTCGCCTGGGGGGCGAGGGGTCGTGGGTTCGAATCCCGCCGCTCCGACCAAATATCTCCACGAAAATGACTGACCCAAATCATTGGTCAGCCACCGTCCCGCGCATGATATCTTTCATCGAAATATTTGTGTCAGCGAGATGCGCCGGGTCCGGCGCTGCACCGTTCGCGATCATCATTTTTGCGGCCATAAAGCTGGGAGGATCATTTACCGCGTCGGCAGCGATCAGGTGACCCGCAGCCAAATGAAACAGCGCAAAGCTGCCGTTTGCTGGATCACCCCTGACAATGGTTTTGTCGACACCGGTGACAATCCCTGCTGATTGCAGTTTGAAATCGAATTGATCCGACCAAAACCACGGCGTCTCCGGTTTTGGTGATGGCTGCTTGCAAATTGTTGCCGCGGCGAGCTTCGCCTGTTCTATCGCATTGGGCACCGATTCCAGACGCATCCGTCGATGGTAGACGCGGTTTATTCCGTTGGCACAATCTCCAATCGCGTAGATTGTCGGGTCGGAGGTTTGACAATTTTCGTCGGTAACAATGCCATTCTCCACGTTTAGGCCGGCCTCGGCAGCAATTTCCTGATTGGGCAGAACCCCAATCCCGACGAGCACGCTGTCACACGCAATCTCGGATCCATCACCCAGTAAGACGGCGCTGACACGGCCATTAATGCCCCGTAACGCCTCCACGGTCGTTGTCAGTCGCACCTCAACGTCGTGCGCCCGGTGAGCTTTAAGGTAAAAATCCGACAAAGGCGGCGTTGCGACGCGCGCCAGCAAACGATCCATCGCTTCAATCACAATCGGTCGGGCACCGAGCTTACGAGCGACGGACGCGGCCTCGAGACCGATGTAACCACCGCCGATAACGGCGATTCGTTTGCCGGGCGCAAAGTCGACCTTCAATGCGTCAACGTCGGCGATATTGCGCAGATATCTGACACCATCAAGGTCTGCGCCGACAACCGGCAGAGGGCGCACGCGAGATCCTGTTGCGAGGACCAGATGGCTATAGTGTTGGTCTGGCCCGTTTTCGAAACTGACGCATTTTGTCGCGGTAGTGATTCGCGTGGCGTTCGCACCGAGGCGTAGTTCTACCGATTGTTCCTGCCATGTTTCAGGGGATTGCAGCCAAAGGCGATCCTGCGTGACTTCACCAGACAGATAGGCCTTTGATAGCGGCGGTCTTTGATAGGGAGGATGTTGTTCATCGCCGGCCAGGATAACCTGGCCAGTAAATCCGGAGCGCCGCAAAGACGCTGCGCATTGGCCGCCGGCTTGCCCGGCCCCAAGGATCAGAACGGTCTCTTTTGATGAATTGGTCAAAGCGGTCTCTCATCCATTGCCTGAAGACATGATGCCCCCGAGCACGCTTTGGCGCGAGCGCGATTTCATGACTGTGACGATTTATCCCGCCTCTGAACCTTGCCCATAGCGCTGGATGCTTTACCTAGCAGGCCAGCACAGGAGCACGCATGGCCTATACGACAACCACAAGCCGACCAGTTTCACTCTGGCTTTACGGCTTGGCCGCTTTGGTTTGCATCATGATTTTGGTGGGTGGAGCAACGCGCCTGACCGATTCCGGCTTGTCGATCACCGAGTGGAATTTGGTTTCCGGCGCCTTGCCCCCGCTGTCCGAGGCCGCTTGGCTGGCCAGCTTTGAAGCCTATCAGCAAAGCTCCGAATACCAGCTCCAAAACATGGGTATGACCCTGGAGGAGTTTCGCGAAATTTTTTGGTGGGAATGGGGCCATCGCCAATTGGGCCGGTTTATCGGCCTTTATATGGCGATTCCATTAGTCGTTTTCTGGTTGCGGGGGGCGCTCAGTCACCAGCTGAAGCCACGCTTGGTAGGCCTTATGTTATTGATCGGCCTTCAAGGCGCGGTTGGCTGGTGGATGGTTGCGAGTGGTCTGGTCGATCGTGTTGATGTCAGCCAGTACAGGCTGGCGACGCATCTGGCGATCGCCTTCGTTATATTAGGAATAGCCCTCTGGCTCGCGGTGGAAGCCTCGGAGGGGGCGCCGCCCGTCCGAAGTGGCAGCCTTACACGGCTGAGTTTTTGTATCTGGGGATTAGTCTTGTTCCAGATCGTGCTGGGTGCGTTTGTCGCGGGTTTGGATGCCGGGAAAATTTACAATACCTGGCCCCTGATGGAGGGGCAGTTGATACCCGACGGCTATTTGGGTGGTCACCCATTTTTCTCGGCCATTTTTGAGAGTCATGCGGCAGTGCAGATGCATCATCGCTGGACGGGGTATTTGGCCGCGATCGGGGTCGGCTATCTGGCCTGGCGTATCTATCGAGAGCCGCGCGTCACAATGAAGCCTTTTATGGTCATTTTGCCAGCGCTGGTGTTGGCACAAATGTCGTTGGGAATTGCCGCCCTGCTCAGCGTTGTTCCGTTGCATTTAGGGTTAGCGCATCAGGCCGGAGCGGTCATTCTATTCGTCGCGGTCGGGGCGGCCACCTGGACCGCCCGACGTTCGTCGTAATTACCCTTCGGGTGCCGGAAACAGGCTCCGCCCCAGAGTGTCGAGCGAGATCACTTTGACTCGCGAGTCATCTGCGTCGAAAACGGCGACCATGCCGCCCGAATAGGCGGTGTAACCAAAGTTCGCCGACGAGACAGAAATGGGCCCGGGGCGATCAACGCCCGGCGTGCTCAAGCCATCCTCGATGGTAACGGTTGCGAACGGCTCCAGGTCCGTTGCGCCAAATGTGGCGAGGCTGGCGTCTGCGCCATTGGTCACCAAAACAAGTTGCATGCCGTCAAAGGTATTCACCGCCAGGCTTGTGGCGACCGTGGCGTTTTGAGCGAGCACATTGCCGTCCGTATCAACTCGCGCAATACCGGCGCTGAGGGCCGAGACCAAAATATCGCCATTGTCGCTAACGCATTCGCGAGCGGGGGCGGGCAGGGCAAAGCTACCGCGTTGTGTGACGCTGAGAGTTTCATCGCCTGAATCCATCACCCGCCAAATTTCAGCCGATGCGCCATCGCCCAGAATGACAAGATCAACAAAACCAACACCCTCACGAAGCAAACACAAACCAGCGACGCCGTCGACCGGGCTTAAATCGGCCAAGGGCACCTCGAATATAACGTTCTGTTCGCGAACGAACGCGAAGCTCCCAATCGTGTTGCTATCGGCAATTGCGCCAAAAACAAGCGGCAATTCTTGGCCGCGAAGTTGGAAGCCTGGCGCGACGGCCAAACCGGATAATCGAGCGCCGGCATGCTCAATTATCAATTCACCATCGGTGTTAAAAACATCGAGCCCACCGTCACTGGGTGCCGAAATGATCCGGCCCAGGGAAGGTGAGGTGGGATTAGGAATGAAGTCGACCGCCAAGCTTTCACTATCAGCGGATTGGAAAGCTGCCGTGACAAACACTGTGAGTTCGGCTGGGCCCGTATCGATCTCTTCTTGCGTGATCTCGTCGGGTGAAGGTGAACAAGCCGCGAGCAGACCCAAAGCTAACGTTGTGGCCAATAGCGGCGCAAATCGGCGAAAGCCGGGTGCATTTGCGCTAGCCGCGTAATTGCGATCGCTGTGAATAGACGACAACGCCGTCGTGAAGCCAAACTTGTTCATGGGCCGTATCTCTCATTTAAATGACGCGAGGTCTTGGGTCAGATCTGTTTCGGGCAATATGCAGGGCAATTGACCCTGAGGCTAATACTCCTGCAGCATTCTCACCCGATTGTGTTCCGCTACCTTTGACATTACTGCATATGCCGGGCGCCGCGGCGCACTCGCATGCGATGGCTCAGTCTTGTTTACTGTGGATCTGAATTTTTCATAAAACTACTGCTTTTCAGCCATTTGATGGTTGTGTCATGTGTCGATCGAGCCAAGCCTCAAGAATTGCGGTATTATATAACCGTATTGATAGGTGTATAAAAATACAGTGATTTTTCGAAAGCCGCTTGACGAAGTGACGATCCCCGCCTAAATCGCCCGCTCAAACATTATACCCACGCCACCAGGCTTGAGGCAGGATTAAAATGAAGACTTATGTCGCCAAACCGGCGGAAGTTGAGCACAAGTGGATCATGATTGATGCGGAGGGGGTCGTTGTTGGCCGTCTTGCCGCGTTTATTGCGACTCGTTTGCGCGGCAAGCACCGTCCAGATTTCACTCCGCACACCGATACCGGTGACCACGTTGTCGTCATTAACGCCGAGAAAGTTGTTTTTTCTGGCCGCAAGCGCGAAGACAAGCGTTACTACCGTCACACCGGTCACCCGGGCGGTATCAAGGAAACAAATCCGGCCAAATTGCTGGACGGTCGTTTCCCTGAGCGCGTACTCGAAGCTGCCGTCAAGCGGATGCTGCCAAAAGAGAGCCCGCTTGCACGCGGTCAGTTCTCCAAGCTGCGCGTCTATGCCGGTACCGAGCACAAGCACGAGGCTCAACAGCCTGAATTGATCGACTTCAAGTCGATGAACTCCAAGAATACACGAGGCTGATAATGACTGATAAAGCCCGTTCCCTTGATGAGTTGAAAGACGTCATCACTGAGTCCGAAGCCGCAATCGTTGCTGAAACAGTAGTGCTTGCAGAACCACAAATTGACGACCTCGGTCGGTCCTATGCCACTGGCAAGCGCAAGAACGCCATCGCGCGTGTCTGGCTCAAGCGTGGCAATGGCAAGATCACGATCAATGGTCGCGATCAGGAAACCTATTTTGCCCGTCCGGTTCTGCGCATGATGCTGCAGCAGCCGCTCGAATGCGCCGAGCGCGTAGGCGAGTTTGACGTTGTCGCCACCTGTAAGGGTGGTGGACTGTCCGGCCAGGCCGGCGCGGTACGTCACGGCATTTCAAAAGCACTCGTTGCCTTCGAGCCAGCGCTTCGCGGCGTGCTGAAGGCCGGTGGCTTCATGACACGCGACAGCCGTGTCGTAGAACGTAAGAAGTATGGTCGTGCGAAAGCCCGTCGTAGCTTCCAGTTCTCGAAGCGCTAATCCTTCATCGGATTACGATTTGCACAAGATTACGGGCGACCCCATCGGGGTCGCCCTTTTCTTTATCGCAACAGTCTGAGCTTTTGCTGCTTCACTGTATGGCAGTTCACAACGCGCTCTCTCTACGGGTGACAATCCGCACCAGACCGTTATAAATCGCCCCTAGCGCACGATGCGCAGGAGCCGGAATGACCCGACCTATGATGAAACTTGCGTTTGCGACCTTTGCCGGACTGGCAGTCAATGCCTGTGTCATTGTCGAAATTCCGGTCGAAGAGGCACGCTCCAACTGGGTCGATGAGCGTCTAGCAGACGAAAACATCAAGCGAACAGCGCCCCAATCTATTCCGCAAACAACTCTATCTGCATCATCAACCCGCGAGATGGATAACCAGGTCGCGCAAATACTGCAGCGCCGCGAGCTTCTTGAAGCTGAGCAGGCTGCTGCCGAGACATCAAATAACATCACAACAGAAGAATTTGTCGAAACAGGCACGACCCTGACGACCCCACCTGATTGATCCATATCCAACAGAGGCCAGACACCGACCCCGGGGGCGGTGCTGGATAAGACTTATATGAGCGATACACGCGCGCTGTCACACCTTGCATTCCAGGCCGTTCGTGCCGCGGAAGATGCCGCCATTGCCGCCTATGACTGGATTGGTCTGGGCGAAAAAGAATCCGCCGACCAGGCGGCTGTCGATGCCCTGCGCACCGGTCTCAACGCGATGGAAATGCGCGGACGCATCGTCATCGGCGAAGGCGAGCGCGATGAAGCCCCCATGCTGTTTATCGGCGAAGAAGTCGGCACCGGCTCAGGCCCGGAGATCGATATCGCGCTCGACCCGCTAGAAGGCACCACATTGACGGCCAAGGGTATGGAGAACGCACTCGCCGTTCTTTCCCTCAGCCCACGCGGTGAGCTGCTGCATGCGCCGGACACCTATATGGACAAGATCGCGGTTGGACCGGGCTACCCTGCTGGCGTCATCGATCTTGATGCGTCGCCGGAAGATAATGTGAAGTCGCTGGCGAAGGCCAAGAATTGCCCGACCTCGCAGATCACTGTTTGTATTCTCGAGCGCGAGCGTCACCAGTTTATCGTGGATGGCGTCAAAGCCGCTGGCGCTCGTGTTCGCATGATCCCCGAAGGGGACGTGGCGGGCCTTATGGGCGCGGCTGGTCTCGGTGCCGGGGCTGACATGTATATCGGACGCGGCGGCGCGCCTGAAGGTGTTCTAGCGGCGTCTGCCCTGCGTTGCATCGGTGGGCAGATGCAGACACGTCTGCACTTCCGTACCGACGATGAGCGCGATCGCGCGCGCCGAATTGGCGTCACGGATCTGGACCGCAAATACGACCTCAAGGAAATGGCGTCCGGCCATTGCATCTTCATCGCCGCCGGCGTCACCGATGGTGATCTGGTCGACGGTGTGAAGGTCTCCAACGGACAGGTTCACACCCACACAATGCTGCTGGATTCCGCGGATCAGTCCGTCCGCCGGATTCGTTCGACACGCCCGCACGGGTAACTACACTGGCGGGATGACCGACACACCGATTCTATCTCGCCAGCCACAAACTGAACGAACGAGTGCCGAGCCCTATCTCGGAATCACTCGGTCGCTCGGCGGTAAAAAATGGCTGGCGCGCGACATCGTTGAAAGCGATGTCGCGACCATTGCCCGCCAGCAGCAAATCCCTGACGCTCTGGCCCGCACGCTTTCAGCCCGTGGCATCACACCGGATACGGCAGCACGCTTTTTGCAGCCGAGGCTCCGCGATGAATTCCCCGATCCCGCTGACTTTGCGGATATGGACAAGGCTGCTGGACTGATCTGGGATGCCATCGAGCAGGACCGCCCGATGGCGGTATTTGCCGATTACGATGTCGATGGTGCCACCTCAGCCGCCCAGCTCATCCGCTGGATGCGCCACATCGGTAAAACGCTCGATCTCTACGTTCCCGACCGCGTCGCCGAGGGTTACGGCCCCACCGCGCAAGCCTTTCAAACATTGGGCGAGCGCGGTGCCGAACTGGTGATCACCGTTGATTGTGGTGCCACTGCGAATGAGGCGCTCCAGGCAGCTGATGAAATGGGGCTGGGCGTGATCGTCGTCGATCACCACTTGATGGAGGGCGTACCGCCCGTCACCGCAGCCCTGGTTAATCCAAACCGCGATGATGACAAATCCGGCTGTGGTCACATGGCCGCCGCAGGCGTCACCTTCATCCTGCTCGCTGCCCTCAATCGTGAGGGACGTCGCCGCGAGGCATTTAACGACACCACCGAGCCTGACCTGCTTAAACTGATAGACCTGACCGCATTGGGCACTGTCTGCGACGTTGTCGCACTCACCGGCATTAATCGCGCCATCACCACTCAGGGCCTCAAAGTGATGAGCCAGTGGCAGCATGCCGGCCTTAAGGCGCTGGCCGCAGTGGCTGGCGTTGAAGGCGCAGCCTCTACCTATCATGCCGGCTTCCAGCTCGGCCCGCGCATCAATGCGGGTGGGCGTATCGGCCAACCCGATTTGGGCGCCCGCCTGCTCGCGACCGATGACGCTGATGAAGCCATGACCATTGCCCGGAAGCTTGATGGCTTCAACAGTGAACGCCGCACCATAGAAGCTGACGTGATGGACGCCGCCTTTGCCCAGATTGACGGGCAGGGCAGCAACCGCTCCATTCTGATTGCTTCTGGAGAGGGATGGCATCCCGGTGTCATCGGTGTTGTCGCGGGGCGCGCCAAGGACAAGTTTGGCAAGCCGGTGATCATTATCGGGATCGACAACGACGCCACCCCACCCATCGGCAAGGGCTCCGGTCGCTCGGTACCGGGCGTCAATCTGGGCGGCGCGATTTCGGCGGCCCGCGAGGCTGGCCTGCTCTTGTCCGGTGGAGGTCATGCCATGGCCGGCGGCCTCAGCTGCCATCCGGAGCAGATCAATGACCTCATCACCTTCCTCGACGAGCGGCTGGCCCCCGAACTTGCCGCGGCCGGTGATGCCATGGCCCTCCGTCTGGATGGCATGATCGCGCCCGCCGGCGCCGACCTGCAGCTTGCCGAACTCTTGCAGTCCGCTGGCCCTTTCGGTCAGGGAAATGCCGAGCCGCGCTTCGCCCTCGCCAATGTGCAGGTTAATTACGCCTCCCGCGTTGGCAGCGACCATGTCCGATTCAGCCTCGATGACGGCGCTGGTCAACGCGTTGCCGGCATCTGTTTTCGCTGCGCTGATAATGAAATCGGGCAAGCGTTGCTGCGCGCGGATCAACAAAAATACCACGCGGCCGGACGGCTCAAGATCAATGAATGGCAGGGCCGCAAACAGGTTCAGCTACAGCTGGAAGATCTCGCTGCGATTGATCCGTAATTTATCGCACAAGCCGCTTGCCACATCGCCCGAGGTTTTCTATATGACGGCTCTTCTTGGCACGCGCCCTTCGTCTATCGGTTAGGACGCCAGGTTTTCAACCTGGAAAGAGGGGTTCGATTCCCCTAGGGCGTACCAAGAAGTTTCCATGACAATTGAATAGAGTTAGCTCGACGGTGAATGCGGGTTTGAAGGGATGTATCAAGCTCTGGTCGACTGCTACGCGGAAATGGGTGATAAATCGGGGCTATCTCAATCTGACCACCGGCCAACACCTCACTTGCGAAGGAAACCCCCGATGAAAATGTATATGAAAAGTGTGGTTGTGGACGACCAGGCGAAGGCGCTTGCCTTCTATACGGATATTCTCGGCTTCACGGTGAAGGAAGATATTCCGCTGGGTGAATATCGTTGGATCACGGTCGTATCGCCCGAAGAGAAAGATGGAATTGAGCTGGCGCTGGAGCCCAATGCTCATGCCGCCTCGCGCGTTTTTCAAGACGCTCTGATGAAGGACGGCATTCCGTTCACCGCCTTCAGTGTCGACGACATTGATGCGGAGTATCAGCGATTGTGCGATGCCGGTGTAAGTTTCACCCAGCCCCCCACAAAGGCGGGTCCGGTCACATTGGCTGTATTTAACGATACATGCGGCAATCTTATTCAGCTCATAAAAATCGACTAAAGCGCGATGGGATCAGTATATCTTGCGCCACCTCCCATCAGGCTCTCTGAATGACCGCCCTTCTAACTCGGTCAGACAATATGATGCCCAGCACTGTAGAGCGATTATAGACGGTGGAGACCTCTGCTCTTCACAATGCGTTGATCGTGGTTTTTTCCGAAATCTTTGAGCATTCGGTCGTGTTTGCAAGAAAGCCTTCTCTCACGATCGTGGAGGCCGCTCTACTTTCATCGGCGTGGCCCCGCACTCGCCTCGCGAAAATTTGAAATTACGCCGCAGCCAAGTCGGGCCATACTCGGCGGATGTGGAAACTCCCCCCATCGCTGGTGCCGGTCGCCGGATCGCTTTGCTTGGCCTGTTCACCAGTCCAGCTCGCTCAAATCGAACCAATAATCCTGACAGAAATTTGGAGAACATCCGGATTTTCGGCACCGGAAAGCATACTGCCTGATCCAGAAACCGGATTGTTTTTCGTATCCAACGTCAATGGCGAAGCCGGAGAACGGGACGGTAATGGGTTCATCTCTCGCATCACACAGGAAGGCGAAATTGAAACGCTGGAATGGGCCGTGGGTATGGATGCACCCAAGGGCATGGCCTTGGTAGGGGATCGACTTTACGTCGCAGACATCGACCAAATTGTATGTCTGGACCGGGAAACGGGCGAAATTATCGCTCGATATCCGGCGCCGGAAGCTGGTTTCCTCAATGACGCCATTGCCGGGCTTGATGGACGGGTTTTCGTATCGGAATCTGCAAGCGCCCGCATCTACGTACTCGCGGAGGAAACCGTTGACGTTTGGGCCGAAGATCCGCAGCTCAGCTCTATCAACGGCCTTTGGCTGGAAGACGACCGCATGCTGACAGTGACCATGGACGGCAATTTTGCGGCGATCGGACTAGATGGGCGCAATGTCGAACTTCTCGGCACCGGACTTGGTAATGGCGACGCAATCACGAGCGACGGGCAGGGAGGATATTTATCGAGCGAATGGCCCGGGCAGATTTACCAGCTCTCACCGGATGGATCGTTTGAAGTGCTGGTAGATTCGCGCGAGGCAGACATTTACGTCAATGATTTCTACCGTGTCGGTGAGCTGCTTATCATACCCCATTGGCAACCCGGTGAGGTCTCGGGCTGGCGCATACAATACGGAGAATAGTGATCTCCCTCTTCGCGACCCTGTTCTAACCCAGTAGCACGGCATTAGTCCGCTAACCGGCATGTTCATGCGACGCGGCGGACAATTCTTGGTAAGCTCCGAGCACTTGATTGTCTGGGAGAACATCATGGCAAATACAGTCGACGAGCAACTCGCCACCATGCTGGCCAATATACCCGAAAAGACCGGTCGGGCGCTTCCCGAATGGCTGCGCCTCATTTCCAGCGTAGATTTGGAGAAGCACGGGCAGATCGTCAAATTTCTGAAATCCGAGCATGGCGTTACACATGGGTTTGCCAATTTGATTGCAAGCAAGGCACTCGAGAGTGGTGATGAGATTGATCTTGTATCCGCGCAATACGCAGGTCCGAAAGCCGCGCTACGCCCGCTTCATGATCAGATCGTGAAATTTGCTTTGTCCTTGGGGGACGATGTCGAAATCGCGCCCAAAAAAGCGAGCGTCAGCCTGCGTCGAAAAAAGCAATTCGCCCTGATCACGCCAGCTACGAAAACCCGGATTGATCTGGGCTTGGCGCTTAAGGGGGAGACAGCGGAGGGCCGTCTTCAGGTCGGTAATGCCATGTGCAGCCACAAGATCCGTCTGGAATCGGCCACCGATTTGGATGGCGAAGTGAAGGATTGGATTACCAAGGCGTATCAGCGATCCGGCTGAGTGCGCTTGACCTGCACACAATTTATGAACGTATTTGGACTACAAACAGCTTAGTTGTGGTTTCGAGAGAGATTAGATGCGTTCAAAAACCGCGTTCATAATTCTCGCAAGTGTTATTATTTTTCGTGCGATTTGGGCTGTTTTATTGTTCGGTCTGATGGGGTTGTTCCTCCTTGGAATCGCCGGCTCGGCTGGGATATCCACCGACTGGCCCCAACTCGCTGCCAGAATAACCATCCCCCAATATACGGTTTGGGGTTTGTATGCCTTCGGGTATGTGCTCGCCTCCTATCTATTCATCAAGCGGCAGGAAGCGTCCACCTGGGCGTTTGGGGGAGCCATGGTTCTAGATTTCGGGCTGTGGCTCTATATGGCAGCACATATAGATAACGGGTTTCAATGGTCCGGCATTGGCCGAAACATTGATGTGTTCCTCAACGTTCTCGATATGGTTATCTGGATTAGCCTCGTCGCGCTGGCGACGAATGATTTCTTCAGACGCTCCGGCAAACCCGCAGCAGCCAGCACGTTTTCGAAGCAGGAAACAGACTCCGCTGACCGTACTTTTTTTCCGGTGCGATAAACTGTCATTCGCACCTATGTCAGCTTTTAAGACCGTCTAATCGGCGGCAGCATCGTCAAGCCGTAAGCCCATCTCGCCATAAAACTCGATCTGCGTCACATTATTTGTGGCGTCCCTGCCAAATTCTACATTCATGCCATTCATGGCAAAAAAGACGTCATCGCCCTCCGGCCGTAAGATGACATGTGTGAGATAGGGCAGAGCGTTGAGGACCAGGGTTTCGTCGACCCGATCGATCGTGACCAGCAAGGGATCATCTCCAGCCAATTGGAATCGGCCCGTAAAACGCTCAAGTTCCGATACCGATAGATCCGCCACGTGCTTCACAATCGGCTGCGCACCGTCCTCCCAATCGTAATAGTCTGCGATTTGGATCATTATTTCGCGAATTAGGGCGCTACCATTGGCTCCATTTGTCATGATCGCTACACCATCACCATGCGCCGTATGGGCAAAAAACTGCGCGCGAAATCCGGCATTTGATCCGCCATGGCTGAAGGCGGTAATTTCCTCGTCGCCTCTGAGTTGAAAGCCAATACCCACTTGGTCGAACTGGCGTGTCAGCATGGTGCGGGCGGTATCTTGTGTCATTCAACTCTCATCTTCGCCCTGATGGGACTGCTGGATTGCTCGGGCTAGACGCATCAAATCGCTCGGCGTTGTCCACAGGCCCGCCGCAGCCATAATCGGCGAATAATCATGTGGACCGCCAGTGATGGGATCACCCGATCCGTCATACGGCGTCGCGGCGTTTAACTGCAGATCTCCGGTTAGAGGTTGAAAATAGGCAGAATGTGTCATGCCAAGGGGTTCAAATATCAGGGTTTGAGCAGCGGCGCCCAGCGCGATGCCGCTTTGATCCTCAAACGCCAGCTGCGCGATAGTCGTGCCACCACCTGAATAGCGACTTTGACTGCCAGGCATTATGTCGACAATGACCGGGTTCGACGCGGACGGGTCGGCCCCCTCCAACAATTCGATAATCGTTGGAACGTCTTCTCCGGCGGCATAGCCGCGAAAGCCATGGACGGTCGTCCCTGCGTTATGGCTGAGTAATCGGCGAAGTGTAACGGGTTCACTGTCCTGCCATTGATGGCGAGGCAATTGCCAGCGCGACATCAAAGAATTGATATCGGCATCCAGGTCCAGATCCTCGCTCTGGCGGTGCACCATCAATGTGGTGGCAAACAGCGGCTTGGATATACTGGCGGCTTGGAACACAGTGTCCACGTCAACGGGGGCTCCGGTGGCGGTATCGCGGACTCCCGCGGTCAGAGTCCATTCGATCTCGTTATTTCGCAAAAATGCGACGGAAATGCCGGGCACATTATGCACCGCCATTCGCTCCTCTAACGTACTGGGCTCTCGCGGTTCTCCGGCAATTTGCATGGCTGCAAACAGATTGTTTGAGATGAAATGTTTGGCCGTGAGCGGATTTTCCTCGGAGGATTGCGATGAGAACAAATAAATCGCCGCGCCAGCGGCCAGTGCCGCAATCCAATATATATTTTTCATATCGTCATCCCCACGGGTCTTGAGATTTCCAAACATCCCTAGCAGGAATATGGTCACAGGCTAAGTTGAACGCAAAGTGTTCCGTTGAAGGGTTTGAGGAGACGACATGCAAATTGAGAATGCGCTAGAGCCAAGCCAAAAACAGATTGAAGCCTTTCTGAAAACTCCCTCCAATACGCCGGTTCACATGCTCAATCTGCTAAAATTTCGAACGTTTGCCAGCTATGAGGATGGCTCCGATGCGGATATTTCCGGGCGCGAAGCCTATATGCGGTATGCGAGCAAGATGATTCCGATGGTCGAGGCGGCGGGCGGACAACTTGTCTTCAACGGAGATGTTGACGCTTTGATGATCGGACACATCGATGAAACCTGGGATGCGGTGGCCATCGTGACTTATCCATCAGCCGCCAAGATGATCGAAATCACCATGTCTAGTGAATTTCGAGAGATATCCGTCCACCGAAAAGCGGGGTTGGACGGTCAAATGCTCCTCAATTGTTCCAGTTGATAAATCGGCATTGAGGGCCGGACCGGTGACGGGATTGCCAGGCAGGGCGCGCCTTAAAAGGGGCTCCGGCCGGAGTTGAGCGTCGGCGCACAGAATGGGATTGGCAAGCATAAGCCCTGCATGGCATGGCTTATTAAGCTTTTTGCGTCATGTTTTCGTCAGACTCTCCGCCGCACTTTTGTTGACAGGCAGGCTTGATGGAACAGTTTAATCACCAGCGTGGCGCGCTCGCTCAATCGCTTCATATCCTTGTTGTGGAGGATGATGATCTGGATTTTCAGATTGTTTCCCGGTCGTTACGAAAGTCCTTAGCGAATGGTTGTACGATTGTTCGCGCTTCAACCTATGCGGACGGCATGCAAAGGCTGGAGTCCGAGCGGTTTGATATTGGACTGATCGATAATAAAATCGGCCCAGATTCCGGCTTGGAGTTGATCCGCGAGGCGACTTCCATTTATCCAGATATGCCATTTGTGATGCTGACGGGTGAGGTCAGCGGGGGCATTGATCTTGAGGCGCTGGATGCCGGTGCCGATGACTTTTTGGATAAGAGCGACCTGACCCCTGAATTGTTGCGGCGGACTGTCCGATATTCCGTCGCACATAGGCGGTCTCTGGTTTCGCTCCGTCAGACGAATGAAGAGTTGGAACGCTTCGCCTATGTGGCATCGCATGATCTTCAGGAGCCCTTGCGCAAGATCGCCTATTATTCCGATCGAGTTTTGGGCCAGGCCTCCGACACCCTGGATGAGAAATCCTTGGGCCATCTAGAATCGGTAAATAAGGCCGCCGGGCGCATGCGGGCTCTGATAGGTGATTTGTTGACCTATTCACGGGTGAGCAGCCTTGATATCTCAAGCGAGGTAATCCGTGTACCTGAATTGCTGCAGGAAGTGGACGAAATCCTCTCCAAGAGCATTGAGGAGAACGGTGCCAACATCGTGTTTGAGGGCGATGAGACGATGCACGCCGACAAGTTTTTGATGCGTCAGGTCCTTCAAAACTTAATCTCGAACGCGATCCGGTACCGGAGCGCCGAGGCACCCAATATTTTTGTAAAACTGGAACGGGTGAAATCCAATTATCAGCTGAGCGTGCGCGATAATGGTATCGGCTTTGATCCGAAATTCGCGACGCGCATATTCCGAGCCTTCGAACGGTTGCACCGGAAAGAGGAAATTGCTGGCACTGGTATCGGGTTGTCGATTTGTGATCGCATCGCCCGCCGCCATGGTGGTAGTATCCGCGCGGAATCCAACCCGGGTGAGGGCGCATTATTTCTTATCGAATGGCCAGCCGCCAATATGCAAGTCGACGATAATTGCGATCTGCCATTGCAGCGCGCGTCATAAGTCAAGCACATGATTAACTGTGTTTATCTAAAGTTTTCCACAATCAGATAGTAATCTTTACCGCGTAGGGATCTCCACTGCCGGACATCACAAACGCGATCGTAAGTCCTTTCGAAGCAGGAGAATATCTGGTGACACAACATCGAGCTGGCTTTATCGCCAATGTAGGATTGAAAAGCTCCAGCCGACTTTGGGCTGAGGAGAAAATTGAGTGTCCCCGTCGACAGGAGGCGCTAAATATTCTCGTTATTGATGATGATGAAGACGATATGGAAATGATTGTCGATTCTCTAAACAATAACATGGACGTAAAGCAAGTAACCAGCGCTCTTGATGCAGCGAAAGGGGTTGCCGCTCTCAAATCGGGCGAGATGGTACCCGATCTCATTTTCCTCGACATCAATATGCCGGCCATGGATGGGTTTGAAGTTCAAAAAATACTTAGCGAAGACCCAAAGCTGGCGGACATTCCGATCGTCTTTTTAACAACCTCCGCCCGCCGGGATGACGTATTACGGGCGCTGAGGGGAACGGCGGTCCACTATATCGTAAAACCCGACCGCTTCGCAGACCTAAACGACAAGACCGCCGAGGTGATTAGACTGGTCATCAACCAAAAAGACGACGGTTGAATCCGGTCTTTAATCCTGTGCGAGAAGCGGTTTTCTAAAAACGCGTCTCAGCGCGTATGAAAACGGCTTGGTAATGTGTTCGCACTAATTTTCCTTCTCATTGATCGATCGAGATCGGTTGAGGGCGATGAGGGGACACATGCAATGCCTGCTGCGCAATCTGAATACATCGTCAAAATAGATTAGGAGCTATGCCGCCAAAGCGGGGCGTTTATTACAATTCCAAATCCACGCCTGCGGGATGGTGTCGATGTCCTCGTTATTGATGACGATGCCGAAGATGTCGAAATGATTGTCGATACGCTTGCATCCAATCAATCCGTGAACTCAATCAAATCTGCCGATGGAGGTCGCCGGGCTTTCCAGCTTCTGAATTCGGGAGCTTTTCGCCCCGATATCATTTTTCTCGACCTAAATATGCCGCAAGAGAACGGTTTTCAGGTCCTGGAGCGTGTTCGGTCAATGTCTGGTTTTGAGACCGTTCCTGTCATCATATTAACGACCTCGGCGCGAATCGAAGATGTGCGCCAATCCCTGCGAGGAACAGCAACCAGCTTTATTGTGAAGCCTGATAACAGCGAAAAGCTCAAAAGTAAGACATCGGAAATTATCAGATGTGTGATGGACGGAAGCTATATCGAAAAACAATTTTGAGGCCAGATCACGGATCTCAACGATCGCTCGCAACGCGCGTCATTCGAATGTGTATGCGGGCGATTCACGCTGAATAGGGGGCATTATGCCGGTGAACGAAGCTCAGTCTGACCCATCGATGGATTTGAGGCCGCCTCATGTACTGTCGGAGCCGATCGCTCACATCAGAGGTGTGATCAACAAATATCTGACGCCGGTTGATGCCGTTCAGTCTGCCAATTTTCCGGTGTGCCTTCTATTGGCGATTTTTGGCATTTGCCTGATTCCCACACTCGGAAACCTTGTGGGGTTTTCCTTTGCATCGCCAAGCTATGTCGGGGCGGATGTAAGTGTATTTCATCAAATCGCCGGTAGCATCCATCACAGCTTGTTTGAATGGACAGCCGTTTCCGTCGCGCTCGTCACAGTGGCTATTTCGTTTAGTAAATTTCAGGTGGGCCGAGAAGCTTTGGTGCCGGTTTTTGGGCTTGTGCTTTTGGCGTCAGGAATAATGGATGTGTTCCATACTCTGGCAGCGCTTCAAATTGTTGACTCTGTTGCTCCTGAAACCGAGTTCATTCCGTTCACTTGGGCGCTTTCCCGCGGCTTCACCGCATTCCTTTTCCTAATCTGTGGCTTGGCGGGTCTGTTCCTGCGTGAGCGGATAAAGAATTTGGGATGGTGGTCGATCATCGTTGTTGCCATCATTTTGATGGTAATTTCGGCGTCCGCCATATTGCTCAGCGCGAATTCACTGAATTTACCGCAAGTCCAAGTCCAAGTCCCGGGCGCTGTATTGATGCGGCCGCTCGATGTGTTGCCCCTTATTCTCTATGTTCTGGCAATCCCGGTCTATGTGCAACTTTATCGACGCATGCCAAACTTCTTCGTGGCAGGTATCTTGATCGGTTTTCTGCCAGAGATTGTCCTTGAGTCTCACATGGCATTTGGGTCTTCAGCGCTGTTTGATAACCCGTTCAATATTGCGCATTTCCTCAAGATAGTGGCCTATCTCTGCCCGTTTATTGGCTTGTTGCTGGACTATCAACGCACCCATTTGGAGCAGAATTATGCGGTGAGGAAGCTGGAGAATAGCGAAGAACGTTTCGACATCGCCATGTCGGCGGCGAATTCCGGGGTGTGGGATTGGGATATCACAAACGACAAGATTTATTGGTCAAACCGGTTTCGGCATCTCATCGGGTTGTCGGGCGTCCCTGTAGATCCTTCATTTGAGCAACTAACAATGCGAGTGCATCCCCTGGATCGAGATCGGGTCAGTCAGGCATTGATCGATCATCTCGAGCATAAAGCGCCGTACAAAATCGACTACCGGGTCAAAACGGACGATGAATCCTTTCGCTGGTGTCACGCGACCGGTAAGGCTTTTTATGATCAGGCCGGCAAGGCGATCAGGATGGCCGGCTCGCTAACCGATATCGATGATGCCAAGTCCGCAGAAAACGATCTAATCGTGTCCAATCAGCGTCTATCTGTCGCGCACGAGGAATTGGAACGCTTCACGTATGTAGCGTCCCACGACCTCAAGGCGCCTCTGCGCGGGATCGATAGTCTGGCCACGTGGCTGGAAGAGGACTTGGGAGACAAGCTCGATGATGAAAGTCGTGAGCATCTGCGTCTGATGCGCAGTCGAGTTGGCCGACTGGAGGGCTTGCTTGGCGATCTGCTGTCCTATTCTCGAGCCGGGCGAGGCAATGCCCAAATCGAGACCTTTGATTGCAACACCCTTGCAATCGACGTGCATGACCTGATCGGCAAACCGCAATTCGAGTTGAGCATCAAGGACAAACTCCCGGCGCTGCTGACGGCGAAATCACCTTTTGAATTGGTTTTGCGCAATCTCATCCAGAACGCCATCAAACACCATGACCGTGAATCCGGGCGCATCGAATTATCATCCTGGCTTGAAGGCGATCGATACCATTTTTGCGTCAAAGATGACGGGCCCGGTATTCCAACCGAATACCACCAGCGTGTGTTTGGACTGTTTCAAACGCTACAGTCTCGAGACCAGGTCGAGGGGAGTGGAATGGGGTTGGCGCTTATTCGCAAGGTTTTGATTTCGTGCAATTCCGATATCACAATTCATTCTGATCCCGAAAAAGAGCGCGGTACGGCATTCGAATTCACCTGGCCGATTGAATGGGATGTTGACGAGGCCGCGTAGGGCGTCTGTCGCGGATCGCATTTCTGTCGACATCCGAAATGTATTGGAATTCGCCAGAATTTCCGGCATAGCAGCGACCCGTTCCAATCTCCGCGCCAATGCGACGATACGAAGTCTGATCCATGTCCTATTTGTCCACCAAAACCTATTCAAACGCGCGAGGCCTGTCGTGCACGTCACGCCAATGGGCCGCTGAGAGCGATTGCAATCTCCTCCACGGATACGCATTTGGCTTTCATTTCGTCTTCGGCGCTGAACAGCTCGATAAGCGCGGTTGGGTCTTGGATTTCGGCTCGGGTGGTTTCGGAAAAATTCGAAGTTGGCTCCATGAAATGTTTGATCACACCTTGCTGATTGCCCGCGATGACCCTGCCCGGGCTGAACTCGAGAAATTGGGCGAGCTCGGGATTGCCCGGACACGCATCGTGGACGGCACAAGTTGTGAACGTGTCGCTGAAATGACGTTTCGAAAAGCCGATGAAATCGTACGCGAGGCGACCGGGGGACGGTGTTGGGTTGAATCTGTGGAATGCTCAGAGCACGCGTCCAATAGCGGTATATACCGTAGCGCTGCCGCCGTGAACCGCGGCGCCATCAGTGAGGCGATGCAGGATGATTTGGACGCCGGCAAGTAGCCGAATCAAGTTTTTTCGCTGTTTAAGCATTCATTCCTGGAGTTTTCATTCGCGTTAGAAACGTCTGTTTGAAATACCCCTGTCAGGAGAGAAATCACCCGATTGGATGCCAATGAATATTATATCCAATCCATCATTTCCCCTATGAGGCGAAAAATAGCAGTGCGTTAACCTTTCCAAATATTGATTAAATATGAACAAGATGCGCCAAGTGGACACCACATGTTGTGTTAAACATGTTGCGAATGGCTCTCAATCGCGACATATTGATGGTTCGTAAAGCAACCATTTGACCGATTAACCTTCCCTCAATAAATGAATCCGGGTACATCTCGCGTCCGAGGGTTGTTTTAGGAAGTCTAATAATGGTGCTTGCAGAAGAAGTATTCGACGACGCAGAGATGCTGAGTCTTGAGGGCCGCGTGAAATGGTACGATCCAGCACGGGGATATGGTTTTATTGATGCCGCAGACGGGCAGGGCGACATCCTCTTGCATGCGAGCTGCCTTCGACGCTTCGGTGGTGCCGCAGCCCTGCCAAATGCGACCGTAATCTGTAAGGCAATCAATGGCGATAAGGGCCGTCAGGCCGTGGAAATCGTCGAAATGTCTGGCGGGGATGAGCAGGCTCCGGCCCGTCCGCGACGCTTCCATCCTAATACGGGTTCTAATGCGCCTTTCTGTAATGCCGTTGTAAAGTGGTTTGACGCGCTGCGTGGCTACGGATTCGTCACCTGCGATGATGTAGAGGGCGATGTTTTCCTCCACGCCGCCACACTACGCCGAGCGGGTATGGAGGATATCCAGCCAGGCGACACGCTTCATGTTCGCTGGGTCGAGGGACCAAAAGGCGCACTGGCCGCGGAAATCCGCCCAATGGTCGCCGACGTATAGCAATCTAACAATCGTAATTCCCCCCAACCGGGGCGGCGGGCCAGAACGGCCGGTCGCCCTGGGCCGCATTTCCTGATCCGGCGTCATTTGCAATGGATTGCAACGCGCCATTGCGTCTGCCCAAGACCACGTCTAGCTTGCGGCCATGCGCTCTATAATTATTCCGACATTACTTTTGCTGGCGACGCCCGCCTGGGCCCAGCAAGACACCGACACCACCGCCGTTCCGGCTTTTCCTGAACTGACGATCAATGATCCCACCGCTGAGAATGCAGTGGTTGATTTTGGGGCGGTCGAAGCCCTGACGATTGAAGCGGGCGGCACCAGTCACCCGTTCAATATTGAGATCGCCCGGACCGACGATCAGGCCCGTCGGGGTCTGATGTGGCGCGAGGAATTGGCGGCAGATGCCGGCATGCTGTTTGTCTATACCGATAACCGCGTCGTCTCGATCTGGATGGAAAACACCATCCTGTCGCTGGATCTTCTCTATGTTCGGGCAGACGGGACAATTGCCAAAATTGTAACCCATGCTCAGCCTGGCTCCAGGCGGAGCCACTCCTCCGACTTTATCGTGGCAGCCGTTCTTGAAGTGCCCGCCGGCACGGTCACCGAGTTGGGCATCAGCGTGGATGACACCGTTCGCCACAGCACATTTAATAATGTCACTGCACAAGAATCCTCAACGCAAACAAGCGTATCCGAGGAATTAACTGCAGACGATGACACAAGTAGCACTGACTAGGCTTGCCTAAGCGCGTGCAGCCCATCATAAGGGCGACTTCGGGGCGTGGCGCAGTCTGGTAGCGCACCTGGTTTGGGACCAGGGGGTCGGAGGTTCGAATCCTCTCGCCCCGACCATTCGTGAAGTATGAAAAGCTGTTGGGAGACAGGCATGTTCGCGAAAATCTATCGTCCGGCTCGCAATGCGATGCAATCGGGCCGTGGTAAATCAAATATGTGGCTCCTGGAGTTTACTCCAGAGATGGCGAAAACACCTGACCCGCTTATGGGCTGGGCCTCTTCGTCTGATATGAGAAGCCAGATCCGTCTGGAGTTTGACAGCCAGGCCGACGCCGTCGCCTATGCCGGTCGCCAGGGCATTGCCTATCAGGTGATCGAGCCCCAGGAAGCCAAGCGCCACGAGAAATCCTACAGCGCCAACTTCTCACCCGACCGCAAACAGCCCTGGTCACACTGACCCTCGCTGACAATTCTAGCCTCCGTAGCTCAACTGGATAGAGCACCCGCCTTCTAAGCGGACGGTTACAGGTTCGAGTCCTGTCGGAGGCGCCATTGTTTCAAT
>JAQXCQ010000128.1 GCA_029251785.1 Maricaulis sp.
CGGGCCGGGTCCATGCGGGTTGAGACCGCCCACATCACGTCTTTCCAGTCGCGTGGGTTGATATCTTCATCCACCACGATGATCCATTTTGTGTACATAAATTGGCGCAGGAAGGACCAGGCGCCCATCATCACGCGCTTGGCGTGGCCGGCATAGGCCTTCTTCATCGAGATCACGGCGATGCGATAGGAGCAACCCTCAGGCGGCAGCCAGAAATCGAGGATTTCCGGGTATTGTTGCTGCAGCAGCGGGATGAACACCTCGTTGAGCGCTTCGCCCAGCACGGCAGGCTCGTCCGGTGGGCGGCCGGTATAGGTGGTCAGATAGATCGGATCCTTGCGCATGGTGATGGCGCTGATCCGGAACACCGGGAATTGCTCGACAGAATTGTAATAGCCGGTGTGGTCGCCATAGGGGCCTTCATCGCCATACTCATCGAGCATGACATGGCCTTCCAGAATGATCTCAGCCTCGGCGGGCACCTTCAGTGGCACGGTTTTGCAATCCACCAGCTCGGCCTTCTTGCCGCGCAAAATGCCCGAGAATTGATATTCCGAAAGCGTGTCGGGTACCGGTGTGACGGCTGCGAGAATGGTACCCGGGTCGGCACCGATCACCACGGCGGCGGGCAGGGGATCCGGTTTCTTGTCCTTCCAGCGCGCATAATGCTGCGCCCCGCCGCGATGCTTGAGCCAGCGCATCAGTGTGGAGGTCTTGTCCAGTTTTTGCATCCGATAGATGCCCAGATTGAAATCGTCCTGCTTGTCATCCTTCACATTCGGTCCCTGGGTGACCACCAGTGGCCAGGTGATCAGCGGCCCCGGTTCGCCAGGCCAGCAGGTCTGGATTGGTAATTTGTCGAGATCGATATCGTCTCCGGTGAGCACGATATCCTGACAGGGCGCGTTGGAAACGGTCTTGGGCCGCATCGACATGACCGTCTTGGCCAGCGGCAGCATGTCCATCGCGTCTTTCAGGTCACGCGGCGGTTCCGGCTGGCGCAGGAAGGCCAGCAGCTCACCCACTTCGCGCAATTCCTCGCCCGTGGTGCGGCTCTCACCGCCCAGCGTTACCGCCTGGGCGACGCGGCGCACTGTGCCAAACAGATTGACCAGGCAAGGCATGTCCGATTTTTCGCCGCGCTCATTGACCACATTCTCAAACAAAATGGCCGGTCCGCCCGCCACCAGAGTGCGGTGCTGAATCTCGGTCATTTCGCGATCAGTTGAGACCGGGCGTGTGACGCGCACCAGATCGCCATCGGCTTCCAGTTGATCAATGAATTCTCGCAGCGACCTGTAGGCCATCAATTCTCTCCCGTGGCCGCATGCTTTGCCGCGACCACGGCGCGGGTCAGGTCAAAGGTCCCAGAGCTGATCCCGTTACTGGCACCGAAGCGCACAATGACGAGTTCGTCCTGTGTCAGTATCATCGCATTCTGGCCTTGAAAGCCATTCATCATGTAGGCATCCGCCGGCAGGCCTGCATCGGCATTTGGAATCCAGAAACCCATGCCATAATCGCCCGCGGAGGCCGCGGTCGGTGTTGCCACCCGTTCGGCCCAGTCTTGCGCAAACACACGCTGGCCGTCGACCATGCCTTCATTGGCGTAGAGAAGCGCCAAACGCGCCCAATCGTGGGCCGTCGCATACATGTAGGAGCTGCCCTGCATCGTACCGGTCTCGTCTACCTCGATCACAGCCGTGTTCATGCCGAGGGGTTCAAACAGAAGCTCACGTACACCAGCAATTTGTTGTTCCAGCGTCGAGCCGAGTACTTGCTGGATCGCATGGTTGGCCAGCACAGTATTTCCGCTCATATATTGCCAATGCTCGCCCGGTGCGTGGAGCCGCCTCCGAGTAGCTGCATAGTGGGCCATATCACTTTGACTAAACAACATTTCAGATGTCGGATCAGTGCCTGTATTCGTTTCTTCGATGGCGAGGCCACCAGTCATACGCAGTAAATGCTCAATCGTGATATCGGCGCGATCATCAGCCAAAGCCGGCACCGCGCCGGTCGCGCGTGTATCGATACGCCCCTGATATTCAAGCGCCCCCGCCAGGGTTGTCGTGAAGCTCTTGGTCATTGACCAGCCATGAAAGCGGCTCTCCGAAGACAGGCCGTCTGCATATCGTTCCGCGATCAGTTCGCCGCGATGTAAAATGGCGATCCCCAGAGTGTTGCGTGGTCCCCAGTCCGGGTCCGCAAACGCTGTATCCAAAGCGGTATCCAAGGCAGCCCGGTCAAAATGGGCGTCACGGTGTTCAGAATTCAGTCGCAGGGTATCGTGGGGTCGAGTCATCGGCACCGACACGGTGTCGTCAAAATTGCGGCTGTCATGCACAAGCGAACAGCCTAATCCGTCGCGATACACAGCGTGTTTTCCCCAGAGGCCGAAGATCGATGTCCGGACCTCCCGATCCTCTTCATCGATATCCACGCTTATGAAGTCCGCCGCGGCACCCAAAAGTGGGCGGACATAGAGGTTCTGCGCTCGCTCAGACTCCAGCCCCGTCACAAATGTCAGCGAGCAGGTTTGCTTGGCAACAATTCCGGTCCCGCTGTGCAGATAAATCCGCCCGATCGGCGACAAGTTGAATGCGATCGCACCCGCGACCAAAAGCGCGCCTGCGCCTGCGGCAATTTTTTTGTACATGTGATTGTCCCGGGGCTGTTTCGCTAGTCGAATTTGGCAAAGTTGGGTTTGCGACGTTCCATGAAAGCGGTCGCTGCCTCGGTGAATTCCTCCGACTGCAGCAAATCAGCAAACAACGTTCCCTCGATTTTGATGCGTTCCACCAGATCTTCCGGCGGGCGTTGCATCAGCGCCTTCGCCGCGCGCATCGCGCCGGGAGCCTTGTCCGCCATAGAGCGGGCCGCCGCCATCGCTGTTTCATCAAGCGCATCAACATCAGTGACGTCTGTGAGTAGCCCGGTCTGCAGGCCACGATCGGCATTCCAGGTCGACCCCAGCATCAATAAATCTGCGGCCACCACACGACCAAAAAAAGCCGGCATCACCTGGCTGGAACCAAATTCAGGAGCCAGCGCCAGATCGACGAATGGTGTTTTGAAGCTCGCGCGTTTCGAAGCATAAACGATGTCGCAATGCAGCAGCATGGTCACACCGATCCCGATTGCCAGGCCATCAACAGCCGCAATAACGGGTTTGGTCGTTCCCAGGAGCGCATGCATGAAGCGCTCAACCGGGGGCATGTCACCGCCGCCAATGCGGGGTGGAGATTCCATAAAGTCCACAATGTCATTGCCGGCGGTGAAAATACCACCCGCACCGGCGATGATGAAAACGCGGACCGATTTGTCAGCCTGACCAGACTCAAGCGCTTCGGCGGCGGCGCTGTACATGGCGCGTGTCAGGGCATTTTTCTTGTCAGGGCGGTTGAAACGGATTGTCCGCACACCGTCATTATCATCGACCAAGATGAATTCGCTCACATGAGCCTCCATTATCTTTATTTTTGTTGGGCCTACTCTAATCGATTTTGTCACCAGCGCGAAATGTCTTTCAGACGAAACCGGTTGGACAAATAACGGGTATCCGAAAACGTGGCTCAGGCATCAACCGCGAGCGAGGTCAAAACCCGGTGAAGTGTATCACTATCCGTATCGCCAAGCCGTGTTTCCAGCTCGGTATTCAGGTCACGCAGGACATGATCTGCCGCATCTGCCAACGCTCGACCTTTTTCGGTCAATGACACAACCGCCGATCGCTTATCCGTCTTGGAGCTGGTTTTTATGACGAGCGAAAGCGCCGCCATGCGATTGACCAGGCCTGTTACCGCCGGAGGGTTGAGCGATAGCATATCGCCGATTTCACCCATCCGGCGCTCACCGCGTCGAGAGAGCAAAAACATGACTGCAGCCTGGGCGGAGGTGACACCGACCTCTGTTTTCAAACGTGCATCGGCATCCCGATTCATGCGCCGGGCGGCAATTTCGAGCAGAAGGAATAAACGTCGATCGACGGTGCGTGCGCGGGCCATGCGGCGCAAGCTGCTGTGATTCTGGCCAAAAGTAGAGGCAGCATCTGCGCTGGGGTCCGTACGCGGACATGGCTCTCTTTAGTCGCGATCCGACTCAACGATGAATTCAACACCTTCAAGCGCCGGCAGCGCGCGAATGTCCGCTTCGATAACCGCCAAATCTCCGACAATCACCAAGGTCATGCGGTCGTTTCTGATATGCATTCGGGCCATCGCCGCGAGAGAATCGTCCGGCACATCCATAATGTCGCCGACATAGCTGTTGAGATAATCAAACGGCAAATCATGGGTGTCGCGAAGCATGATTTGGCCGAGCAATCCGTCTGTGGAGGCGGTTGTCATCACGAATATGTTGGCCATCCACTGCTTCGTGCCCGACGTGTCCCAGCTATTGCCTCTTTGCCAATCAAGCAGGGCAAAGACATCAAACAATGCCTGCGCTGTCATGGGGGTGTTGATGTCGTCGGCATAGGTCCAATAACCGCCGCCACGTGTCCAGTTAATGTAGGTCGCCGGGGAATAGGAATAACCGAGCTCCCGGTTTCTGGTGGAAACAAACGCTCCGACGGAATTGTCAAATACTTCCAGCGCGCGCGCCATCTTTCCATCAATCGGTGAAACCGGGTAAATCAGTCTTACGGTCGATTGTGGCGATCCAGGGCGGTCGATTAGATGGACAATTGGTCCGGGCGCCGGGATCGCTTGTGGCGCATCATCGAATGGGCCCATCGCCCAATCCCCGAAATTGTCCCGCACAGCGCGTTCCATTTCTGCCTGGTCGAAACGCCCGGAGATATAGATATGCGTCCGCTGAGCGCCAAAATTTGCCCGATAAAACCGCCGCATGTCGGCGATCGTATATCCGTTGATTTGCTCATCCGTCGGGTAGGCGCTGTGATAGGGATGACCCTCAGGGTATAAATGAGCCAGAAAGGCTTCAAGGGCCTGGGCATCCGGGCTGGCGCGCGTCGAGGAAAGGTAGTGCGTCAGGTTTTGCCTGACGCGCGGCAAAGAACGTGCTGAAAAGTTTGGCCGACGCACAGCATCCGCGAGCAAATTCAGGGCCTCTGGTGCGCTCTCGGAAAGGATGTAGGTCGCGAAGGTAGAATGGATGTGCGTAACGCGCGTAAACAGTGAACCGCCCATATCCGCAAAGCGCGTCGCGGTTTGCGAACGGGTTCGCCCGGCAGACCCTTCTTCCATCACTGCGACGGTGGTATCGGCCAGCCAGGTCTCTGCACCATCATCAATATTCCCGGCTCGCACTGAGACGATGATCTGTGCAGTGGGCGTCATACCCCATGGTATGAAGGTCACCTTCAGGCCGTTTTCCAGCATGATGGTATTGGTGGGAGGAAGGTCGAACGGGATGGGCGGGCCAATCTCGGGCGGTTGGCTGTCGATCTGAGCCAGAGCCGGTTGTGCGACTGCCTGGCAGATCAGCAACAGGCTGGCGAACAGGGTGCGGGCCAGAACGATCATGGCGTATCCCCGGTCTTGGAATTTTCCGGGGCGGCGAGACTCATATCTTCTGGGGCCACATTACTGAGACTTGCGTCTACACCCGGGACAAGCTGCAACACGGTCCGGTTGGTTGGCCGCAGATACTCCCGAGCCGTGGAAAGAATTAATTCCGGTGTGACCTGTTCGAACCCCGCTGTAATATTGTTGACACGCGACGGGTCATCATCAAACAGAGCAAAACTCGCTAGCAGGTCAGCGAGACCAAACCGGGTCGAATAATCCAGCTGTCCATAAAACGACGTCATCAACTTCATGCGGGTGCGATCGAGATCGTCCGAAGTGACCGGCACTGTCCGAAGCGCGTCAATCGCAAGATCAATTTGATCCAAAACCGCCTGCGAATCGACGCTCTCATCGTGCATAACATCGATCGACCACAGCATAGGGCCATTATAATTGAAGGGCGTGCCCAGCAGATTGATCCCGCCATTGATGGCTTCGGCGACCCCTTGTTGATTGATCAATTGTTGCCGCAATCGCGCATCGCCGCCACCCAGCACGAGCTGATCAATCATGACCATGGCGAAATATTCCGGACTGCCACGCTCGGGCATATGGTACCCAATCGCCAGCCCGGGTTGGGATGCGAGAGGGTCATAGCGCGTATGATGCCGCTCCTCAGTTTGCCGCGGTTCAGAAACGTCTAGATCTGGTCGAGTGGCACCCCCCGGGATCGCTCCGAACAATTCGTCAATATAGGCAAGGGTGTCGTCGTGGTCGAAATATCCGGCAACAACGAGGACCGCGTTTATGGGGACATAATAGGTTTCGAAAAACGCCCTCGCCTCGGTCATTTCCGCGGCATCAAGATCGCTGAGATCGCCATAGAAATTGTGTGAATTGTGCCAGTTTTCGTTCGCCGCGATCGGCAAATCAATCCAGCTGGCGCCGCCAAACGGCACATTTAAAACATTGACGAAGATTTCGTTGCGGACCACTTCGCGTTGCTCATCCAGGGCGGATTGCGACAAGGTTGGCGCGGCCATGCGGTCGGCCTCAGCCCAAAGAAGTGGGCGCAGTGCATTGGCGGGAACAACCGAAAAATAGTTCGTGAAATCGAGTCGGGTCGACCCGTTGGAGATGCCGCCAATTTCCGAGATAAAAGCATGAAAACCGTCCCCCGGAATATTGCGTGAGCCGGTGAAGAATAAGTGTTCGAAGAGATGGGCAAACCCTGTGCGACCCCGGGGTTCACTGCGAAAGCCAACCTCGTAATAGACAGCAACAGTGGTTGTTGGGACGGTATCATCTTCGGCGAGAACGACGCGCAACCCATTGTCCAGCGTATGATAGCTCAGCTCAATGTGCAGGTCGTCATCGATAGATGGGGTCTGTGCGTCAGCCGTGACACACAAAGTTGACGCAGCCAGACACACACCGAGACCGGCAACAACATCGAAACGCATAATGGAACATATCCCCAGATTAGCTACACCCAGCGGGTGTAGGTCGACACTAAGCCAGCTGGGTGCCGGGCGGTCAAACCAAACCTGTCTGCGTTGTCGGTCATTTCGATACGATCGCGCGCAGGTGACAAGCGGGTTTAGCGCCCCATCATCTGACAGGCCGTCGGGTCACCGAGATCGCAGGCCCGCAACAGATAACGAGCCGCTGTTTCGGGATCCGATGGCGCGCCCTGGCCATGGTGAAACATCAATCCCATAAACGCGCAGCCCTGTGCGATTTCACCGTCGCAGGCGCGTTGCAAGAGCGGTATGCCGAGCTCGTAATTGACCGGGGTCAAATCGCCTTGCAGGTGGATCATGCCCAATTCATAACAATTGATCGCTCCGCCGCCGTCGCACGCAACTTGCAAAAATCGACAAAGCTGTTTCTGTGCTTTGCTCGACCCCGGCTCCGTTTAAAAAGGCGGTTGAGAGAAACGAGCACCCATTGAAATCACGCAAGTCGCAGGCTCTTCGGAACATGCTTACGGCCGATTCCAAATCTTGCTCGACGCCCACACCATCGCGAAACAGCATGCCAAGGGTGCGGCAGTTATTGGCAGCGTTATTATCGCAGGCGAGTGAGAAATACCCGATCGCTGTCGGAATGTTTTGTTCAACACCGTCACCGGACAGGTATAGGGCTCCCAAATCACCACACAGCGATGGGTCGCTCGCGCAACTCAAATTGAACAATTCATGAGCGCGGGCCAGATCAGCCTCCACACCTGTGCCTGTGCGATACATGCGACCCAACAGAACACACGCACGCGACTCGCCTAACGCACACCGACCATCAAGCGTCACACGGGCCGCCTCAAGTTCCTCTTGAGTGGGCTGTGCCTGCGCGGCAGGTAATAGAAACAGGGCGATAAGGGCAATTAGACTAGCAATACGTTTCATAGCGAGGGCATTCCCAATTTTGCGGGCCGATGCGGGTTTGATCGTTTTATGAGCACTTGTAACAAGACCCGGCTCTCAAGTTTGATGCCAGCTAAAAGCAAGCGCACAGAGCTGGCAATGTTCTTTTGCGTAACAATTGGACGTCTAACCTTGGCCGCATGAGGCTATAGCAGTGACGCGACCAATAATGCGGCGACCAATAATAAGCCGCTGGTCCGGTTAGCCTTGAACAGAGCGAGACATTTAGCGCCGTCATTCACAGCCAGCTGGCGGACCTGGTTGAACAAGTGGGCCGCATACAGGGCATAAACGACGACAAACCAGGGTGAGGCCAACTTCAGTGTAACGGCGATGCCGACCAAAATCGCGTTGGCTCCATAAAATCCCGCGACCCAAGACTGGGAGGTCTTGCCAAACAGCCGTGCGGTCGATCTCACGCCCACGAGTGCATCATCCTCTGTGTCCTGATGGGCGTAAATGGTGTCATAGCCCAACGTCCACATCACGCCGGCGGCGTACAGCGCAATCATCGCCAAATCGATTTGCCCCGAAGCGGCAACATATCCGACGGGAATGCCCCAGTTGAAGGTGAGGCCGAGCCACGCTTGCGGCCACCATGTGATGCGTTTCATGAACGGGTAGGCCGCAACCAGAATGAGCGCAGCCAGCCCGACGCCAATGGCCAGAAGGGGAAGCTGGATCAAAACGAGAAAGCCGACACCAGCTTGAGCCGCCAGAAAATACCAGGCCTGTTTGAGCGACACTGTCCCGGCCGCAAGCGGGCGATCCGCTGTGCGCGCAACCTGAGCATCTAGGTCGCGGTCGATGATGTCGTTATAGGTGCAGCCTGCTCCGCGCATCGCGATGGCCCCCAGCCCGAAAAGCACGGCATACCAAAGATCGACCCAGCCTAAACCGGTTCCAATCCGGGCCAGCAACAAGCCTTGCCAGCAGGGCAGGGCGAGCAGCCAAAACCCGATCGGGCGGTCATAGCGCGCCAAACGCAAAAACGGCCGCAATCCAAGCGGTGCCTCGTCCACCCAGGAACGCGGAACTGAATCGGCCACACGACGGTCAAAATTGAATTGCATGCTTTTGCAGGCCCCGGGTGTTGCAGCTCGTCTGGTAGATAAAATTCGACAGGGATCGAATGGTTCATGGCAGGTTCAGTCGAAATATTCCATCCTGTATGTGGCAAAAATTGGGTGACTAAATTTGGTCTAACCCGGGCCAAAAAAGGGAGTTGACCATGGTACGCGCTGGAATAGCCGTCGTGATTTGGGCCGGAATGGTTTGCATGGCCGCGATTGCCTAATGCTGAAATTTGGTTGCCGCGTGTCAGCCTAGAGCGTGCGGCCAATCATTGAAGTTTTGCCTTGGCTCCGGCGACGCGGTATGCGAGCGCCATGAGCAATGATCCCCGCCTCTGGCTCGGCCAGCCCCTAGACCCATCCATCCCGATTAGTCTGTCCAGAGAGCAGAGCCACTATCTGGTGTCTGTCATGCGCCGCGAGACCGGATCGTGCGTCCGCCTGTTTAATGGCAAGGATGGCGAGTGGCGGGGAGAAATCGTCGAGGCCCATCGCAAGGCCGTCATACTCAAGCTGGTCGAGCAAACACGCGCGCAGGTTTCGAGCCCCGATTTGAGCCTCTATTATGCGCCCGTAAAGCGGCAAAAGAACGAATTGATCGTCGAGAAGGCGACCGAGCTGGGTGCCAGTCTCATTCGGCCGGTTGTGACGGCGCGGACTCAGAAAGACCGGCTCCGCATGGACCGGTTTGAAATTATCGCCATTGAAGCAGCCGAACAGACCGAACGGCTCGATTTGCCGCAACTTCTCGAAATTGAGCGGTTAGAAAATATCTTGCCCCGCTGGGATGCGTCCTGTCCGCTGTATTACTGTGATGAAGCCGGGGATGATCCCGATGCGCCCTGGGGCGGCCCTGACGGGCGCGCCGGGCCGATGTTTGATGTTGTCAAATCGGTTGGTGACGTACGTGGTGCAATTTTGATTGGTCCGGAAGGCGGGTTTTCCACCGCCGAGCGGACGCGGCTACATGAACTGGATTTTGTCCACCCAGTGACACTGGGGCCCCGCATTTTGCGTGCAGAGACAGCCGCAGTGAGCGCCCTGACTATCTGGCAAGCGGCATGCGGTGACTGGTAGAATGTGTCATTAGTGTTGTCACTTAATTGTTATTCGCAGCAGCCGCGCCTTGTTCTGGTGACGCCGGCCACATATTTGTTGCGGATATAGAGCGCTAGCCGTCAGGTGTGCGCGACCGACAAATGGGGCACATTCATGAGCGGCACATACAACCAGGGTGGCGAAGGCGCGGCGATCGAGGATCTCGACATGCTCGCAGGGCATCTGGCCTCGGGCTGCAAGCCGGTCGAAGACTTTCGGATTGGTACCGAACACGAAAAGTTTGGTTTTGCCCTCGAGGGGCACACGCCGCTTCCCTATTCAGGTGACGGTCCGACGGTTCGAAAGTTGCTCGATGGTATGACCCGTTTTAACTGGGAACCTGTCATTGAGGATGGCGATGTCGTCGCCCTCAAGCGCGATGGCGCTTCGATCACACTGGAGCCCGGTGGCCAGTTCGAGCTCTCTGGCGCGCCGCTCGAAAACGTTCATGACACGTGTTATGAGGTCAATCATCATCTGCGCGAAGTGCGTGAAGTCGCCGACGAAATCGGTGCCGGCTTCCTGGGGCTTGGCTTCTCTCCCAAATGGTCACTGGAAGACACGCCGATGATGCCCAAGGCCCGCTACGGCCTGATGAAGGATTATATGCCCAAGGTCGGCAGCATGGGCCATCAGATGATGTTCCGGTCCTGCACCGTTCAGACCAATCTGGACTTTTCCAGCGAAGCAGACATGGTCAAAAAATTGAGGGTCTCGCTGGCCCTGCAGCCTGTTGCTACCGCGCTGTTTTCCAACTCACCCTTCGGCGACGGCAAGCTCAACGGCTTCCAGTCCTATCGGTCACACGTGTGGACCGACACTGACAATCATCGCACCGGCATGCTGCCCTTCGCTTTCGAAGAGGGCTTCGGCTTTCAGCAATACGCGGACTGGGCACTCGATGTCCCGATGTATTTCGTCAAGCGTGGCGGTCAATATCTGGACGCAACCGGCAAGAGCTTCCGTGATTTCCTCGATGGTCGCCTGGATATTCTGCCCGGCGAGAAGCCTGTGTTGACCGATTGGGAAGATCATCTATCCACAATGTTCCCGGAAGTGCGCCTCAAGACATTCCTGGAAATGCGCGGCGCTGATAGCGGTCCGTGGAATACATTGTGTTCACTGCCCGCATTCTGGGTTGGCCTGTTTTACGATGACACCGCCCTCGATGCCGCATGGGATCTGGTGAAGGATTGGACCGCCGACGAACGCGAGGGTTTGCGATTGGCAGCCGCTCACCATGGCTTGCGAACCGGTTTCCGTGATCGCACGATGCGGGATCTGGCAAAAGAAGTGCTGTCAATTTCCCGCGCCGGCCTCAATGCGCGGGCGCGTTTGAATGGTCATGGCGAAAATGAAGCTCATTTTCTCGACGATCTCGACGAAATGGTCGCGACCGGTCGCACCCGATCGGACGATCTCATCGCACGCTTCAACGGCGAGTGGAACGGTTGTATCGAGCCGGTATTTACCGAGTGCGCCTACTGATCGAGGCAGTTTCAACAGACGGGAATTCGTCTCTACACGAAAATTTGTAATGTAGATGAACCGCTTCAGCCGCGACCAAGGCTTGAGCGAATGGCCGGCACATGGTCAATTGCCCCCAAGTAAAAGCCCGCATTTGTGGGAATGGGGAGAAAATCTTGACCGACGAAACAACGGAAGCCGCAGCGGCAGCTGCGCTTGAGTTTGAGAAAGACACGTCTTTCTTCGGCCACCC
>JAQXCQ010000168.1 GCA_029251785.1 Maricaulis sp.
ACGCGCCAGCGCCGTTAGCGTCTCCACCTGCCCAGTCTTGAGATCTTGTCCCGCACGCCACCAGAGACGAATGCTCTTGACGAACAAGCTTACCCAGAAAATGCCCACCAGCGCGAAGATAGGCGACGGGCTCCGAAAGAATTCGTCAAAGTCTGTAACCATTTCATACAGACCCCAGGCAACGATCGCGGTCGCAGCCACCAGCAGCAAGACGCCAAACGCCTGACGCGCGCGCCAGCCTTTCAGTTCTTCTCGTTCCGCATCGCTCAGCACGTGATTGCTCCAGTCGGTGGCTCGGAATTCGCGCATAGCGCAAACAAAAAAGCCCGGCATTTCCACCGGGCCTCTTTATTCTTGTTCGATTCCGCCAGCCTACGCCCGCGAGAACTTCTGAAACTTGATCTTCTTGGGCAGGTCCGCATCCGGGCCCAGACGCCGCTTTTTGTCTTCCAGATAATCGGAGAACGAGCCTTCAAACCATTCCACATGGCTGTCGCCTTCAAAGGCGAGAATGTGGGTAGCCAGCCGGTCGAGGAAGAATCGGTCGTGCGAGATTACCACGGCACAGCCGGGATAGCGCTCCAGCGCCTGCTCGAGGGCGGACAGGGTTTCGACGTCGAGATCGTTGGTCGGCTCATCGAGGAGGAGCAGATTGCCGCCTTCTTTGAGCATTTTCGCGAGGTGCACGCGATTGCGCTCACCACCCGACAACTTGCCAACTTTCTTTTGCTGATCGCCGCCCTTGAAGTTAAACGTGCCGACATAGGCCCGGCTTGGCACTTCCTTGCCACCCAGATCGATCATGTCATTGCCGTCGGAGATTTCCGCCCAGACGTTCTTTTCGGGATCAAGATGATCACGTGACTGGTCAACATAGCCCAGCTTGACGGTCTCACCGACACGGATCGAGCCCTTGTCCGGCGTTTCCTGCCCGGTGATCATCTTGAACAGCGTTGATTTACCGGCACCATTGGGGCCGATCACACCGACAATACCGCCCGGTGGCAGCTTGAATTCCAGCTTGTCGATGAGGAGCTTTTCCTCATAGCCCTTCGACAGGCCTTCCACCTCAACCACCACACTGCCCAGACGCGGTCCCGGCGGGATGGTGATGTTGGCGGTTGAAATTTCCGCCTTTTCGGCACGGTCACGCATTTCCTCATAGGAGGTGATACGCGCCTTGGATTTGGCCTGACGGGCTTTAGGTGAGGACCGGATCCATTCCAATTCCTTGGCCAGCGCCTTGTCGCGCGCACCCTTTTCACGGCCTTCCTGGGCCAGGCGCTTCTGCTTTTGCTCAATCCAGGCGGAGTAATTGCCCTGATAGGGAATGCCGCGTCCGCGATCGAGTTCCAGCGTCCAGGTGGTGATGGTGTCGAGGAAATAACGGTCGTGGGTGACGACCAGAACAGCGCCGGCAAACTCTTCGAGATAATGCTGCAGCCAGGCGACACTTTCCGCATCGAGGTGGTTGGTCGGCTCATCGAGCAGCAGCATGTGCGGCTCAGACAGTAGCAGGCGACACAGCGCCACGCGGCGGCGTTCACCGCCCGACAAATCCTTGACGCCCCAATCTTTCGGCGCGCAGCGAAGGGCCGTCATCGCCATTTCGATCTTGGAGTCGATATCCCAGGCATCCGCCGCTTCAATCTTGTCCTGAAGCTCGGTCATCTGCTCCATCAGCTCGTCGGTATAATCCTCGGCCAACTTCATCGAGATGGCGTTGAAATCATCGACCAGCTTCTTGTCAGCCGAGCCTTCAATCACATTTTCCCAGACTGTCTTGCTGTCATCCAGATCGGGTTCCTGGGCCAGATACCCAACCTTCACACCCTTTTCCGCCCAGCTCTCGCCGCCAAACTCCTGGTCCAGCCCGGCCATGATCTTCAACAGGGTCGATTTACCCGAACCGTTGACACCGACCACACCAATCTTGGCATCCGGCAAAAAGTTGAGCGACAGACCCTCAAATACCGGCTTGGCAGCGCCGGGATAGGTCTTGGACACTTTGTCCATATGGTAAACATAGGTGTAGGAAGACGCCATGATCGTGCGGGCTTTCAGCTATAAGGGGCAGGTCTGCCGC
>JAQXCQ010000169.1 GCA_029251785.1 Maricaulis sp.
CCCAATCGCGGGCATGACGATTACGCCGATATCGACGTTGAAGGTAAAATCGTTGTCATCATGGGCGGCGTCCCTGATGGCCTTCCCAGCGAAGAACGCGCCCACCACCAGTCTGGTACAACCAAGCGCAATGTCGCCGCCGCTCACGGCGCGATCGGCATGATCAATCTGACCGGCTGGGCTGAAGGCCAGGCACAAGCCTGGTTCGATGGCGGCGCCTCCCGCCCCAGCGTCCGCCTGACCGCCGCCAGCGGGGAAACCGGCTATGACAGCGTCACCGTCTCCGCCAGTATCGATGCCGCTCTGAGCGCCGCCCTGTTTGAAGGCGCAGAGATGAGCCTGGAAGACGTCCAAACAGCGATGGCCGATGAAGAAAACGCAACGTATCCGCGCTTCGCTCTGCCACATACAGTAACCATGCGTCAGCGCACACTGTCTGAAGGTTTCATCGATCCAAACGTCGTCGGCATGATCCGCGGTTCCGACCCGGTCCTCGCCGATGAAGTTGTCGTCCTGTCTGCCCACCTCGATCACATTGGCCAAATCACTGACGACATGCGCTCCAACGGCACATGCCGCTCGGCCGACGAAGGCGACAGCATTTGTAACGGTGCGGTCGACAATGCGTCCGGCATCGCCGTGATGCTGGAAACAGCCCGGACCTTCCTGGCCGAGGGCACACCGCGCCGCTCTATCCTGTTCGTGGCCCTGACCGGTGAAGAAAAAGGCCTGCTGGGCTCCGAGCACTTTGCTCGAAACCCAACCGTCCCAGCCGAATCCATGGTCGCCAACGTCAATCTGGACATGCCTGTCATCGTCTATGATTTCGATGACGTCATCGCCTTCGGTGCCGACCATTCCAATCTGGGCCCAATCGCCGCGCGTGCGGCCGCCCGTATGGACATCGAAGTCAGCCCTGATCCCCTGCCCGAACAGTCTTTGTTCGTGCGCTCGGACCACTACAACTTTGTCCGCGTCGGCGTGCCATCCTTGTTCTTGATGACCGGCTTCTCCTCTCCAGACCCACGTTGGGATGAAGGTGAAGGCTTTATGGGCTTCCTCAACACCCATTATCACCGTCAGACCGACCAGTTGGATGGCGAATTGGAAGTGCTCTTCGAACAGGGCGCGAAATTTGCCAATATCAACTATATGATCGCCCGCGAAATCGCAGACAGCGATGAGCGTCCGGCCTGGAATGAGGACAGCTATTTCGGCAATCTCTATGGCCGCGACAGCGAATAGTCCCCACTAAATACTGAAAATCAGAGCGCGCGCCGTTTCAAACGGCGCGCGCTTTGTTTATAGGGGGTAAATCTGGAGGGCCTGACTTGACCGCTTACGACACGATCGACTTCGAAGACACCACCCCCGCCCGCGACGGCCGCATCAAGCTGCATGGGCCCGAAGCCTTTGAGGGTATGCGCAAGGCTGGCCGTATGGCCGCTGAGGTGCTCGACATGCTGGTGGCCGAGGTCAAACCCGGCGTCACCACGGCCCATCTTGATAATCTGGCCCGCGAAATGGC
>JAQXCQ010000170.1 GCA_029251785.1 Maricaulis sp.
TCGCGCCAATACGATCGCTATGCCGCCGCCGGCTACACCACAATCGGGGCGGCCAGCATTGTCGGCAATGGCCACGACCCGATCGCCCTGACGCTGAGCGTTGCCAATGCCCGCAATGCCGCCCTCAACACAATTATCTACGCAGCGCCGGAATACTACGCGCACGCCGCCGCTCTCGATGCCGACAGGTTGGCCGGCACAAAAATCTGGATGGACGGCTCTCCCTATATCGGCGGTGCAGCCCTCGCCGAGCCCTACACCGTCAGTGCCTTCACACGCGACCAGCTGGAACTTGCCGCGGACTGGAGCGGTCAGCTCATCTACAGCCGGGACGAAGCCAATGCCCTTGTCCTCGCAGCGCAGCAGGCCGGTCACCAGATCGCTATCCATGCGCAGGGCGAACGCGCCATTGATCGAGCACTCAATGCCATTGAGAACGCACAGGCCCAATCCCCGCGCCCCGGGCTCAGCCATCGCCTCGAACATCTCGCCCTGATCACACCAGCACAGATCGATCGCGCCGCCGCGCTAAACGTCTCGCTCGGCTTCTTTATCGATCATGTCCGCTATTACGGCCACATGCTGCCCGACCTGGTGGGCGAAGAACGCACAGCACGCTACATGCCGGCCCGCACAGCCTTCGACAATGGCGCACTGGTCACCCTGCACGCCGATCACCCGGCCACCCCCGTCAACGCCCTGCGCACCATGGCTACCGCCATCGAACGCTCCGCGCGTTCCGGAGACGCCGTGGCCGCCGATCAGGCCCTCACGCCGCATCAGGCCTTGCAGGCCATGACCATCAATGCGGCCCATCAATTGGGACGGGCAGAGCTGATCGGCTCCATAGAAACGGGCAAACAGGCCGATTTCACCCGTCTGTCCGGCAATCCACTGGAGCTCTCGCCACAGGAAATTCGTGAACTTGAAATCATCGGCACCTGGATCGCAGGCCGACAGGTCGACACCCGCATGATGACACTTAAGAATGCAGTCCTGCTCTGGTCGACGCTCTGGTCTGCTCTGTTCCCACCCAACGACACCTAATCCCAAAAGGACATTCCATGCCCGCAAACTATTTCACCCATCTGGAATGCTCCGACACCGGCAAGACCTATGACAAGGGTAGCGCCCTCAATTTGTCCGACACCGGCATGCCGCTTCTGGCCCGCTATGATCTGGAGAAGGCCAAGGCAGAAATCGACCGTGATGCCATCGCCGCCCGCGATGGCGGTTTCTGGAAATGGCGCGAGCTTTTGCCCGTCGCCAATGATGCGGACGTCTGTGCGCTGGGCGAAATCGATACGCCGATGATCGACGTGCCCGCCACCGCCCGCGCCTCCGGGGCCACGGGCAAGGTCTGGGTCAAGGATGAGGGGCGTCTGCCCACGGGCAGCTTCAAGGCCCGCGGCCTGGCCCTCGCTGTCGCCATGGCGCATTCCTTTGGCATCAAACGTCTGGCCATGCCCACCAATGGCAATGCCGGCGCGGCCATGTCGGCCTATACCTCACGTCTGGGCATGGAGACCTATATCTTCGCGCCGGACGACACGCCCGAAGTCAATATCCGCGAGATGGCCCTGCAGGGTGCGCACGTGTTTCGCGTCAATGGCTATATCCATCATTGCGGGGCCCTCGTGGGTGCCGGCAAAGAGAAGATGGGCTGGTTTGATGTCTCCACGCTCAAAGAGCCCTACCGGATTGAGGGCAAGAAAACGATGGGCCTGGAACTGGCGTATCAGATGGGTTGGAAACTGCCCGATGCGATCTTCTATCCCACAGGCGGTGGCACCGGACTGATCGGCATGTGGAAAGCCTTCGACGAAATGGAACGCCTCGGCTGGATCGGATCAGAACGCCCCAAGATGATCGCCGTCCAGGCTGATGGATGTGCGCCGATTGTCAAAGCCTGGAATGAAGGCACCAAGCACGCTGAAGAATGGCTGGATGCCCAGACCGCGGCGATGGGTATTCGTGTGCCCAAGGCGATCGGGGACTTCTTGATCCTGGACGCCTGCCGCGCCAGTGGTGGGTTTGCGATCGATGTCTCGGAAGATCAGATCGAGACGGCGCGAGTGCGTTGCGCCCGCGAGGACGGGCTGTTGCTGTGCCCCGAGGGCGCTGCAACGCTGGCGGCGATGGAAAAGGCGATGGCCGAGGGGCAGATCGAGCGGGACGCGGAATGCGTGCTGTTTAATTGTGGCTCGGGTTTGAAGTATGCGATGCCGGATGGCTCCGCCACGCTTGATCGACATGGGGATGTGGATTGGGAGGGGATGGGGT
>JAQXCQ010000171.1 GCA_029251785.1 Maricaulis sp.
CGGGCATCTCGCGCTTCGGTCTGGGCTGCGCGCGCCTGTGTGAGTTGATCCCGGGCCGCAGCGATTTCTGGAGCTCTGGCCCCGGCCAGCGCATCATCAAATCGAGCGGTGGCAGCTTCAAGGCGAGCCTGTGCTGTCTGCACATTGTTTCGCTGTGTGGTGTCATCCAGACGAACCAACATCGCGCCGGCGGTAATCGTCTGACCCTCAATCGCCCCGGTCTCGACAATGCGACCGGGCATGTCCGGCGCAATCGAAATGAAATTTCCCTCCGCATAGCCATGCAGGGCAGTGTCGACCGGCTCGCTACAGGCGGCGGCGAACATAACGATGGCCGTCAGGATCAGGTGCGGTTTCATGACAGGGATTCCCTTGGTGATGTGTCTCTGATCAGCAGACCGTTGAGCACGACATCGCTGATGTCGTCGGCCAGCTGGGCCGGGTCGAGCTGCGGGTCGTCGGGCAGGGCGAAGACGGTGGTCAGCATCAATTGTGCGATCGCGGGGCCGGCGATGCAGCGCATGGCGGTTTCCCGGCCAATCGAGCGAAACGCTCCCCGGGCGACGCCAGCCTCAATCAATTTCCAGATCGCCGACTCGCCGATATTGATCACATTTTCGCGGTAATATCGCGCCAGCTTTGCATTGCGACCTGCCTCCGCGAAGACGATACGAGGTGCGGCATTGATCGCGGGGTCGGAGATTGCGGTGAACATTGCGCGTAGCAAATTGCGATAGGTTTCCACCGGATCAACCGCGGCAAACTGCTCCACAACACGGTCTGCATTGCGCGCCATATCGCCAACCGACCGCTCAATCAAAGCCTCAAGGATCGCGTCCTTGGATTTGAAATACAGATAGACGGCCCCTTTGGAGAGGCCGGCGCGTTTGGCGACTGTGTCCATTTTTGCGGCAGAAAAGCCCTCCTCGCTGAACACCGCTAGGGCGGCATCCAGGATTTCACCGGAGCGGGCTTCCGGACGACGGCGATGGGAAGGCGTCTTGGTCACTGGATTTATATAACTGACCGGTCAGTCAGTAACAAGAGATTTCTGAAGCCTCTGATAGTCACCCGCAATCTCTGCCAGGGTGCCAGCTCTCCGTCCGCGTGTAACGCGCGGGGAGACTCGCAACCAGATGCTCGAATTGACTCGTGATCGGGGCGGGAAGCGGGTGGCGCGCGCAGAAGTTATCCACAGGAGGAGCTCGAAAAGTGGATAACTTTCTGGGGAAATTCGTCACAAAAATCGCAAATACTGACGGGAGACAGCCGCTCGAATGCCGCACTACTGCCTCCCGTCTGCACTTGCCATTCACCTGGACGCATCCGTCGACACTGGGGAGTTGTGACAGGAGCGGTGAATGGCGGGACTATGCGTTAGGTGACCCTATCACCCGAAACGGTTCTATCGCCTTCGTGCTCATCGGCCGTGCTTGACCTTCCAGCGTTTCAGTAACCCGTCTTTGGGGTGCACATATATCTGACCTGGTCGCGGTTCCCCGTTCATCCAGACCCTGCCCCACACCCAGCCTCCCAAATGCCCGATAGCCGGTTTGAGGACTATGCGGTCCAGATGCTGACCCACCTCCTGTAGGGCAACATGTTCCGACGAAAGAAAGATGCACATGTCCGAATACACCTTGTTCCACGGTCGCCCGACCTGCTTGCCCAGGTAACGTTCAAGCGAAGCCAGATTTTGGCGGGAGTATTCGGTGCGGGTTTGGTTGTGCTCACGTTGACGACGCACACCGACTTTACGAGGCTGGTTTTCACCGGCTTCCTTGCTCCGCATCCGGTTCATCTTGCGCGCCGAGCGCCCCAGCCGGGGACGTTC
>JAQXCQ010000177.1 GCA_029251785.1 Maricaulis sp.
CCGCGCATGTGAGTCATGATTGCTTGATCGCTTTAGGTTGCGAACTAAAGTATTGCTCGTGTATACGGGGTCCGCAAGCCCTAAACCCGCTCACTCACCTTAATCGCAAGACGACACCCGGCCTTGATCACGCTCGACAATAGCGGATAGCCGACCGCCTCCTTGGCGCCTTCATCCCGCGCCACCTGGCGGTGGGCCAGCTCGTCTTCGCGGAATTTGGCGAAGCGGTCGGCCAGCTCGTCTTCGCCCATGGCGCGCAGCTCGGTGACCTGGTCGGCATAGTGCTCTTCGATCACCGTTTCGACCGCATCTGTACAGGCATGGGCGGCTTTTTCGCCCATCAGCGCCGTGGTCACGCCCAGTGTGCGACTGGCCAAATACCAGAGCGGGATCATCGCTGTTGGGCGCGCCTCGTGCTCACGCAGCAGCACATTGAACTGGTCGAGATGTTCTTGTTCCTCGTCCTGCATGTGCTTGAGTTGGCCGGCGATGCGGGTCTTGTGGGGCAAGTCGGCAAACACGGCGTGCTGCCCCTCATAGATATGCACGGCCGCATACTCCCCGGCATGATCAACCCTCAGCATTTCTTCAATGCGCTTGGGGTCTCGGCGTTTGCCGGGCAGGGGAGGACGCGTATTGGTCATTTTTTCAGACCCGTGATTGCGACAAAGATCGACACACCCGCCATCGCGGCGGAGATTAGGGCGTTATAGCCGGCCATGGAGATGCCCAGCAGGCGCCAGCTGGCTTCATCACACATGGCCGGGTGCAGGCCGGCTTCAAGTGCATCGAGTGGGTTTCCTGTTGCGAGGAGGACACCGCCAGCCGTGCAAGTTTCCGGGCCGGGCCACCATCCCCATTCAATTCCCGCATGCCAGCCGGCGAACCAGGCGGAGTAAAGAAGTACGGCGGAGACCGGCAGGATCAACCAGGGTGCAAAACGGTCAAGGCTTGGCTTGAGGAAGAGTAGGCCGCCGGTCAACGCGCCAAGCAAAATGACTAGCTTGTGGATATCACGTTGATCGAAGCAAAGCGCACAGGGCTCATACAGTCCAATATACTGAAACCCCCACGCACCAAGCAGCACAGCCAAAGAGCCGCCCGCTAACAGCAGAGGCCAGCGAGAGAGTGGGATTTTATTCAGTAGGGACGTCATGAAAGCCATAATTGAGATCCGTTATATATGAACCCGGCGAATTCGATAAATGTGACCAGATCACGCACCCGGTTTTAACCAGACGAGATCAAGCCGCGTATGAAATCCTTGATTACGCCAACAGCGGCATCTCCGAAAATCACAAACATTGTGATCAGCAGTGCAACCCAGGCCATCCCCAACAAAAGACCGCCGAGGACAAGCAATCCGTCTTTGGTCAGAAGACCCAAAGCGGCGATTGCTAGCGCAATTCCCGGCGTGGAATTGGTCAAAGGCAACGGCACGAGAATGCTGGCGCAAAAAACCATGAATACGAAACCGACAAGCCGCTCCGCAGCCGCGCCGGAAAGGAAGGTCAGACGCGGCCGGGCCAGGGCCTCGAGCCAGCCAAACCATTTGCGCCCGAAGCGCGCCAGTTTGACCAGACCATCCTTATCCATCTGTCGTGACTTAAACTTGGTGGGGAGCCAGGGCTCGTGGCGGCCGGACGCCATCTGATAGGAGAGGATCATCATCGGCACGGCCATGATCTGGGGGATGCCGTAAAGAAACGGCACTGAGATTGGCAACGCCATGGCGAACAGAATGATGCCAAACGCGCGTTCTCCCAGCGCATCAACAAACGAACCAAGGCTCATTCCGTCTTCCGGCGCAGTTTCGGAAATATCTTCCAGCGCGCTGATAAGTCCATGACGGGGTTCTGTTTCTGACATTTCTGTGACCCATGCAATAAAGTGTGCGGTGACCCTAACTGCAGCTGGACGGGTCGTCGAGCACACAGGACCGTTGACATTTGCGTGGCAAAACACGAGCTTGCGCCTCGCATTCCAAATGGCATGCCCCTGTGGCGGAATTGGTAGACGCGAGGGATTCAAAATCCCTTTCCTCACGGAGTGTCAGTTCGAGTCTGACCAGGGGTACCATCCTTGAATATTGTTTGATTTATCACGCGGCCTCGCCACGACCGGGGGCGGGTGCTAGCTTTTGCCTTTCGCTGTGGGGATTCGCTGTGCTGTCTCAATCCAATGCTCTGATTTTCGCCCGCGGTAGCCTGGCGCTTATTTTTATCTGGTTTGGTGCGATGAATTTTACCAGTGTCGGCACCGGAATCATTTCAGGTTGGTTGGAAGGGCACGCATTTCTTTCCGGGCTGGCAGCTCAAGCCAGTTCTGCGGCCAAGGCGATTGGCATTTATCAAATTGTGGCGGGCTTGCTGATCGGCGCGCCTATCCCGTCGGGGAGTTTCCGGCGATTGGGATTCGCGATGGCCGGTATTTATTGCATCATCGCGCTGACCATGATGTTCACCAATCCAGTCTGGATTGAATCTCTTGGCGGCTTCCCGGCAATCGGGTCCGGGCAGGGCATCATCAAATATGTCGGGATATTGGGCCTAATCATGTGGGCCGGTAGCTTCAACAATACCCGGCTGTTCTCCCAACGTCGAAGCGCCATGCGTGACCTGTCCCAGCACATGATGTGGTTTGGCTTGGTGTTAGTCCTGCTGTGGATCGGCGCGATGAAATTCACACTGCCGGAGGCGCAGGGCATTGAGCCTTTGATCGCCACAAGCCCTTTCTTTTTCTGGATGCAAAACTTTCTCGGTGTGCAGGAAGTATCCTGGGTGATCGGTCTGCTCGAGCTCGCAACAGTGGGCGCATTGCTGGGTTATTGGTTTAATCGCAGGCTTCTCTTCATCGGATTAGCGTTGAGCGCGGCAACCTTTGTGCTGACTCTGACTTTCCTGTTCAGTTTTGCTCCGTCATGGGATGCGGATTTGGGCGGTTTCCCCAATCTGGGAAGGTCTGGTCATTTCCTACTCAAGGATTTGGCCCTGCTCGCGGGTTGCTATGCGCTCGCGGCCGAATTGCGTGAAAGCGGGTATCGATAGATCCGCTTTACGTAGATTTTCTAGGTAATATTCTGAAACGAGTCTCACACTTGTTGCTGTTATGGTGGCGTATGCTTGACCATGACCCGCTCGAATCTATCGTGGAGTAAGGGATTTACCGGAGCGCATGAAAATGGGACTGATCACCGCCGTAAAGCGTGAGTATGAATTCGTGACCGGGATGCTCCGCATTCTTGGGGGTATCAAAAAAGTAGGCGCTGGCTCCGGTGTCCGAGTGCCCGATCATATTGAAAAGACAGTTGATAAATTCCCAGACCGTCCGGTGGCGATCACCGATGAGGGTGATGTTAGCTACGCCGCCTTCGACACCTACGCCAATCGTGTCGCCCACTGGGCCCTCGAGCAGGGGCTGAAGCCGGGCGATACAGTGTCTTTGTTCATGCCCAATCGCTGGGAGTATATCGCGATTTGGTTTGGACTTTCCAAGGTCGGTATCATCACCTCCTTGGTTAACACCCAGCTCGCCGGAAACTCCTTGGCGCATTGCCTGGAAATAAGTGGCAGCGACCATGTCATTGTTGAGGGGGAGCTGGCTGAGGCCTATAGCTCGGCCTGCGACGCGGGAGCAGCTGAAACTCAAGCTTGGGTGGTCGATGGAGAACTCGCCGGGTCCCGAGACTTCACGAGCGCGCTCAACCGCCAGTCCAGCGAACGTCCGGACAAGTCGCTCCGCGCAGATGTTGTTCCCGGCGACCCTGTGCTGAAGATGTTTACCAGCGGCACCACAGGCCTACCGAAGGCCGCGCTTATGAGCCACGTGCGCGCCCTCTACTATCTCAATTGTTTCGCGACGGGCTCAAAGAGTACCGAGAAGGACCGCATGATGCTGGTCCTGCCGCTTTATCATGCCACTGGTGGTCTCTGCGGTACGGGCTGCGCTCTGTCCTTCGGCGGCGCAATGATCATTAAACGACGCTTCTCCGCTTCAGCCTTCTGGCCAGACGCGGTCAAACATGCGGCCACGCAATTCATGTATGTCGGCGAGCTGTGCCGCTTTTTGGTCAATTCAGAGCCATGCGCGGACGAGAAAAAACATGTCTTACGCTGCGCCATCGGCAATGGCATGCGCCGGGATGTCTGGGATCAATTCCAGGCGCGCTTCAACTTGCCCGACATAATTGAATTTTACGGATCGACCGAAGGCAATGTTGGCCTGGTCAATGCGATGAACCAGCCCGGTGCAATCGGACGAGTGCCGTCCTATCTCAAGCATCGATTCAATATCGAGCTTGTCCGCTATGACATGACCACAGACCGGACCGTGCGCGATGAAAACGGGTATTGCCTGGCCTGCGGCATTGACGAGTCCGGTGAAGCGATTGGTCGCATAGACGAAACTGACGCTCGCTTCCGCTTTGACGGATATGGTAGCGAGGAGGACACCAATAAGAAGATCCTGCGCAATGTCTTCAAGGACGGCGATGCCTGGTTCCGCACCGGCGATCTTCTGAGCCGCGACAAGTTGGGCTATTTCTACTTCGTCGACCGCGTCGGCGACACGTATCGCTGGAAGTCAGAAAATGTCTCCACGGGTGAGGTCGCCGAAGCGCTAAATTTCGACGGTGTTGAGCAGGCGAATGTCTATGGGGTTGAAATTGAGGGTCACTCAGGGCGCGCAGGTATGGCTGCTCTGGTCGCTGATCAACAAATGATCGACCTGGATGCCTTGCGCGAACACATCCATGAATCGCTGCCGGCTTTCGCCCGCCCGCTCTTCTTGCGTCTGCAGGAGGCTGCCGACACGACCGGAACGTTCAAGTTTAAAAAGGTTGATCTCGTCAAGGACGGCTTTGACCCCCAGAGAATTAAGGATGCGATTTATTTCGACCATCCAGCGATCGGTAAATACGTGCGGCTGACACAGGAAATGTACGAACAGATCATCAACGGTAAAGTCCGCGTATGACCTTTCCAGTCATTACGCTGGATGATGTTCTGACATTCTGGTTCAAAGAGGCAGGACCGGCAGCCTGGTATCGTGTGTCCCCGGCCTTCGACGCGCGTATGCGCCGCCGTTTTGCGCGGATGATCGAACAGTGCGCACGAGCTATTGATCAAGGTTGTACACCGCAACTCGAGACACCTGCAGACGTCTTGGCGATGGTCCTGTTATTTGATCAATTTCCACGCAATATCTGGCGCGGATCCGGTAAAGCTTTTGCCTTTGACAGCAAGGCCCTCGATCTCTCCCACATGATGATAGAGCGCGGCTTTGACTGGGCCATCGATGAGACCCAGCGCGCCTTCGTTTACATGCCTTTCATGCATTCTGAACGGCTTGAAGATCAAGATTTGTGCGTCGCAATGGCGGCCGACAGGCTCGAAGGGCAAGGCACGCACACACATGCGATCAAACACCGCGAGGTCATCGCGCAATTTGGCCGGTTCCCGTTTCGCAATGCCGCGCTCGGTCGAGAGAGCACGCCCGAGGAAGTCGCCTTTCTTGATAGGGGTGGTTATGCACCCGGTCGGAAAGGCTCGGCAAAATCGTCCGGAAGGTAGGCCTGACCACCTTTTTGCTACGCAGTGATTTTATTAAGTAATTGAATTTTATTGATTTATATACGCGGCGGCATGGTCTGTGTTTTGCTCCTCTTTTGGCAAAATGATCATTCTCCAGGAGCCTGCCATGACCCCGCACGTACAAATCTCAGTCTCGGACATCCAGCAAATCGTCTGGACGCTTGTGGACCTGCACGGCCCGCAAGCGATCGGATATGCCGACGAAGCGGTGAGTGATCTCGATCAGCAGGGTTCACCTGAAAGTGCCGATGCGTGGCGGGCTCTTAAATCCGTCATGGAAGACGCTCTTGCAGGCCGTCTCGAGCGGGAAGGTGAATGGACAATTCACTAGGCCTGAATCGTTTGTCATAGGGTTCGAACGGGCGGCGATCTGCCCACTTTGCCCTTCGCACAGGCCGTGCTAGGTCGGCCATATGGAAGCTTCAAACTGGTCCCGTGCTCTGGCGAAATTTGGTGTAGATGATCCGTTTTCCCCGGATCGAACGGCACCGCATATGCGCCAGGCCCTGCGAACCGCCGCACCTCATCTTGATACCAAGGCCCCACCGATCGCCAGCGCGGATGCCGTGAGCATCCCCGGCCCGGCCGGCGATATGGACGGGCGTCTCTACACGCCCCTCCATCTGGATGGTCCTGGCCCGTGCATTCTATTCCTTCACGGCGGTGGGTACGTAATCGGTGATTTGGAAACCCACGACATATTATGCCGTAGACTGGCGGCAAAAGCGTGTGTGAGAGTTTTGGCACTCGACTATCGTCTCGCCCCAGAACATGCATTTCCCGCCGCCACTGATGACACCCTTGCTGCCTTTGACTGGCTTGCCGGTGAGGGGGCGGCGCAAATAGGGGCCGACATATCCAAGCTGGCCGTAGCCGGGGATTCCGCAGGCGGTGGCTTGGCCGCGATGCTCGGGCAGCAGCGACGCTCCAAGATTGTCTTTCAATTACTGATCTATCCTCTGATGCAATTGGTTGAGCGTCGTCGCAAAACGCTCAAAGCGCTTGAAGGACATCTTTTCTCTGCCGCGGCGCTGGGCGAGATCGCCCGGGCTTACTTGCCCGATGAATCGGCCGCGTCCGATGTCCTTGTGTCGCCCTTGCTAGAAGATGATCTAATCGGGTTGCCGCAAACCTACCTCGCCGCCGCAGAGTTGGACCCATTGCTCGATGAGGGTATCGCCTATCGCGATCGCCTTCGTGCGGCGGGGGTCGAAGTGGAATATGTGTTGGGCAAAACTTTGCCACACGGATATTTTAATCTGACGGGTGTGCTTCCCGGGACGGCAGATTTGGTGGATCAGGCGGCCCGCGCGGTCGGTGATGCATTGCGCCGCGATTAACGCATTCCATATTTGTCGCGAGACGCCTAGCATGCGGTATGGCGTTTTCGAAAACCTACAGACCTGACCCGGAATTTCACAAGCTGGGAGACGACTTCTCTGATGCCGTCAGCCCGACAGAGTTTCCGTCTCATGCACCGCGATTCTGGAATCAGCCCTGGGCCGAGCAAATTGGCTTGGGCAGTCTTGATGATGTCGAGAAAGAAAACCATTTCGCGAAATTCGAGCCACTGCCGGACAACCAGTCTGAGCCGCGGGCCATGCGTTATCATGGTCATCAATTTCGCAGCTATAATCCGCAATTAGGCGATGGGCGCGGCTTCCTGCATGCGCAAATGCGCGACAATGACGGCCGTCTGCTGGATTTGGCGACCAAGGGCACCGGCCAGACCCCATATTCCAGGACCGCCGACGGTCGACTGACGCTGAAGGGCGCGGTCCGTGAAGTGTTAGCCGCACAATTGCTCGAGGCCTTGGGCGTCTACACGTCCAAACCATTTTGTGTCTATGAGACGGGCGAAGCGCTGGTCCGCCATGACGAACCATCTCCGGCGCGCTCCGCGGTCCTGACCCGCCTGGGGCATTCTCATCTTCGATTCGGTACGTTTCAGTATCACGCCTATGAGCAACGCCCCGACCGCATCACAGCACTCGTCGATCATACGGTTGAAAATTATTACCCGGCATTGCAGGAGGCTCCCGATGCGCCTAGCGCATTGCTGGGGCAAGTTGTGGGCGCATCTGCTCGGCTGGTTGCGAGCTGGATGGCGGCCGGCTTTGTGCACGGTGTGCTTAATACCGATAATCTCAATGTGACTGGCGAGAGTTTTGATTATGGACCCTGGCGGTTCTTGCCCCACTACGAGCCTGGATTCACCGCGGCTTATTTCGATGAGACGGGCCTGTATGCATACGGGCGTCAGCCCGAGGCGGTATTTTGGGCCTTGCAACAATTGGCGGGTGCGCTGTCATTGGCCGGCGATCGTCTAGCCCTTGAGGCAGTGCTGAATACTTTCCCGGCTGTTTTCAGAAGCGCCATGCTTGATGCGTTCTTGTCACGCTTCGGGGTCGCCAGTCGAGGGGTTGAGAATGATGAAGCGCTGGTTCGAGCCTTCCTCGCCTTCATGCATACCGCGCCGCATTCCTGGGAAGGTGTTTTGTTCGACTGGTTTGGCGGCCCATCCTCAAGAAACCGAGCGATGTGGGGTAAGCGAGCGTCGATTTATTGTGGTGAAGCCTTCGATAATTGGCATGACTTGCTGATGCAGCATGACCCGGTGCGGGCGTTGCGGCTCGAGCATGACTATTTTACTGTCGAAGATCCAACCTTGCTGACCATCGACGTGGTTGAGGGATTATGGACCGATATTGCCAGCGATGATGACTGGTCGCGATTCAATGCACAACTTAAGGCCATCGAACTCGCGCGGCGGGGCTATGATTTCGGACACGAACGAGTTGGTTTTGCATGACAAATTTGGACCTAATTCGCTGCGACCTGCTCAGCAAACATGGTGTGAAACACGGTTTTTCGACCCGGTCGGGCGGCGTGAGCAAAGATGAATATGCGACCCTCAACATCACGCGATCACGTGGGGATCAAGCCGCCGATATTGCCGAGAACAGGCGCCGGTTGCGAGTGTCACTTGAGCTCGATCATCTGGCCTTCGCCACCCAGGTTCATGGGTGCAATGTCATCCGGGTTGGGGCAATCCCACGCGGCGATCAGCCCGTCGGGGAGGGTGATGCTCTGATTACTGATCAGGCTGGAATTGGGCTTGTGTGTCAGACAGCGGATTGCACACCCATCCTCATCCTTGATCCCGTCAGAAACGTTATTGCCGCCATTCATTCCGGTTGGCGTAGCACGGTGTTGGACGTTGTCGGTGAAACCGTCCGAGCGATGCACGAAAGTTTTGGCTGCGACCCAGCGAACTTTATCGCGGCCATTGGCCCCTGCATCAGTCCAGATAACTATCGAGTTGGACCCGAAGTGGTTGAGCATTTCGAGTTGTTGTTTGCTGGCAATGACCGGGTGCTGTCGGCGCGAGATGAGGCAGGTGGCGCGCAGCTCGATGTTGGGGAGGCATGCCACACACAATTGCTTCAACACGGCGTGCAGGCGGGTAATATCTGGCGATCTTCCCTGTGCACCTATGCTGAGTCGGACCTCTTATTCTCTGCTCGTCGTTCTCACCATGATGGCAAGAGCGGCGTTTTTGGCGGTCAATGTGGGGTCATCGGTTTGGGGCGTGCGCTGGAGCGCGCACCCGGATAAGTCTCTCGGGGTGCGTCAAAACGGCTGCAGAGCCTTCACCCAATCTGATGATCCAGGCCGATGCCGCTAATCGTGACGAACTATCCGCCCGTCCCACTAATCGGCTGCGCCACGGACGCAGAGTGAGCCTGTTAAGTATCGGTTTGATTGGTGACCCCGAGTGGATTTGAACCACTGGCCTCCAGATTAGGAATCTGATGCTCTATCCGACTGAGCTACGGGGCCTTGCGCGCCTGTTCTAGAACATGGCACCGGGGTCTGTGAACCAGATCGTTTGCGTTTATGCAGTGTCGGCATAACGGCTGCCAGATTGAGCGACTGTCTTGTCAACACAAAAAAAGGGCCCCGCATTTGCGAGACCCCTTTTTTAATCATGTTCTGGCGAAATCTATACCCGCACGCGTGTTTGCAGGTCGTTGAGATGTGTCGCGACCTGTTCGGTGGCCTGCGTCATCATGTCAACGGCTTCACGACCGCGGGCGATAGCTGTGCCGGAACCGCGGACGCCGTCGAGGATTTCTTTAACCTCTGTATCGAGTGTGTTGATCCGAGCGGCAATATCTTCAGTCGCCTGAGCCGTTTGTCCGGCGAGTGTTTTGACCTCGCCGGCCACAACGGCGAATCCGCGCCCAGCTTCACCGGCGCGTGCCGCCTCGATGGTCGCGTTCAGGGCCAGAAGATTGGTTTGGCTCGCGATGGCTTCAATCGATGTCAAAATCGAATTGATCCGCTGGGATGCCTCGGTCAGCGCCTCAACTCGGCGCTCAAGAACACGGCTGGTTTCCTCAACCTGGTCCATTGCTTCGCGGGCGACATGCGCCGCATCGGCACCTTGTGACGCGCGAGCAGCGGTTTCACCGACCGCATCGGCAATTTCCCGCATGTTCGCACCGGAGGATTCAACGTATTCGGTGGTTTCGTCGCTGTAGGCGTGCGCGTTCATCTGGGTTCATCCCTAATTTGATCCTGAAACTTTGATAGCGTGACAGAATGAAATTATTGGTAAACGAAATGGCATTTCCTGCGTGAATGTTGTCACGAAATAGCAGCTAGGCGCACCCGATAAAATACAAAAACAGATTGCTCCGAAAAACAACCTAAGGTAAGTAAAAATTTGTTGGCGCGCAAATTGTGTCCGAAAAGATAGGCAGGGAGCAATGAATATTCTCGCAAAAGTAGTGTTGGTGTTTTGGGTTGTTGGGTGCTCGGCCGGTGCGCAGCCTTTTGAGGAGGGGGAAGCCGGTGAGGTGGTGGCGATGGTGGACGCTTTAACGGTAACACTTTCGACCCCAGAGGGGCATTTGGATGTCCGTCTCGCCGAAATCAATTCGCCGCCCGATTTTCTCCCGATTGAAGATTCCGAACTCATCCTTAATCGGACCGCTCGCCTGGCATATGGCGGATTGAAACGCGATCGTTATTCACGTGCGTTGGCGCAACTATACCTGACCGGAGAGACAGAGGTCTGGCTGCAGGCAGATCTTGTGTCACGTGGCCGCGCTCGGGTTTTGAGTTATCACGACAACAATTTGGCCAGTACGGCCCTGCTTGCACTTGAAGATCAAGCGAGGGCATCTCAACTCGGGATGTGGGCCGATCCACGTTTTGCCATTCGTGACACCCATCCAGATGGCCTGGCGCAAGACCTGGGAAGTATCCAAATCGTTGAGGGTAGAGTTGTCGATGTCACGGCACTGAGGGACGGGCCAATCTACATCAATTTTGGCATCGACTATCGGACTGATTTTACGGTTCGTATCGAGGCCTCCGACCACGAAAGATTTATCGCTCAAAATATTGATCTAGAGGCTTTGCTTGGACAACGTGTTCGGGTGCGTGGTTGGCTTTACGAGCAAAATGGTCCGATGATGCGGATAGATCACCCAGCGCGTATTGAAATTCTCGTTGATTAGCGAGAATGGAAGCTACCACTCGATACAAAAGCGCCCGGCCAAGGGCCGGGCGCTCTGATAACAAACATGAGGTTTAATGATCTCAACTGAGATCAGACCGGCTTAAATCAGGCGGCTTTTTTCAATAGTGATTCCGAGAGCATTTCCCGGGCCACATCGTGCTCAATGCTTTCAACGGCTGCAAGTTCACGGGCCATGCGGTCGATCGCGGACTCATAAAGCTGACGCTCTGAATAGGATTGATCAGGTTGATCTTCCGAGCGATGCAAGTCCCGAACGACCTCCGCGATCATGATCAGATCGCCGGAATTGATTTTCGCTTCGTATTCCTGCGCGCGTCGGCTCCACATTGTCCGCTTGATCCGGGCCTTGCCCTTCAAAGTTTTCAGCGCATCCTTAACGACACGGTCGCTCGACAGCGGGCGCATGCCGGACACTTCTGTTTTCGCTGTCGGCACGCGTAGGGTCATTTTGTCCTGCTCGAAGGACACAACATAAACTTCGATGTCAAAGCCCGCGACCGTGTCGCTTTCCACGCCACTGACCACGCCAACCCCATGGGCCGGATATACAATAAAGTCGCCTTGCTTGAAGGTCTTGTTGTCGTTACCGGTTTTCTTCGTCATTGATGCTCTCTCGTCAGGCCTTGCGACCGCGGAAATCGCACAAATATCATCACGATCTCCACAGGAATCCGGTTCCCAGCCGGCTCCGAGATCGACAATAATAGCGCCCGATTACCACGATAAAAAAAGCGGGCAGCACCAAGCGTGCCGCCCATCAATACGGTATGTATATCACGTTTTTAGCCTAAAACCAAACCGGCCTAGGGCAGTTTGACCTGATGGCAGGCGAGATTAGTCGCCGCTACCGGGTTTTTCCGAGAAATACTTGTCAAACTTGCCGGTTTCTTCCGCCATGGCATCAGCATCGGCCGGCGCATCTTTCTTCAGCGTGATTACCGGCCACACTTCGGCGAACTTTGAATTCAGCGCCAGCCATTTTCCGTCCGGGTCATCTTCTGTATCGGGCTTAATGGCCTCGACCGGACATTCTGGCTCACAGACGCCGCAATCAATGCATTCATCCGGGTGAATCACCAGAAAATTTTCGCCCTCATAGAAGCAATCTACGGGGCAGACTTCGACGCAATCTGTGTATTTACAACGCACGCAGGCGTCGGTGACGATATAGGTCATGATGGAGGTCTTGTACCTGAAACTCGAAAACGCATGCGGGACATGGTCTCCCGTCGAACATTTGTCAACGTTCGCGGATTTTTGCTTCAGCGCGCGACCGGGCAAATACCCGTTCTCGGTCACTTATCGCCAGCAAAGGAGAAATCCGTCGGATAAAGGCATCTTCAAATGGAGATTTTTCACCATCAGCAAGCGCAACCATCCATAAATGCTCAATGAGAGCGCCCCGTTCCTGCTCGGTCAAACACGCCTTAACCACTTTGGTAAACCGGTGATGATCGATCGCTGTCTCGGCCAATTCTTCGGCCTGGTTGAGCACTTTGTCGATGGTTTCCGAATCCAGGGAGAACGCTGCCGCCAAGGTGTCTTTGATCTGCTCTTCCTCAACATCGGCATAAATACCGTCCGACAAGGCCGCTTCAACAAGCAGGGCAGTCGCCGCAACATGGGGGTCAATTTCCGGTCGGCTGACTGGTTTTTCACCGCGGAAAAAATTTTTGATTTTGGTCAGCATAGCAGGTCCTCGCATGCCCCTTATTCGTATGCGTCAGGAGCGATATCGTTTTGTGGCGACGTCTGCGCTCGTTTCGTCGTCCACCAATTTGAAAAGCGTACGCGCCTCATCAGCCGGGCCCCGTCGCAGCCCAAGGCCGAGCACCTTGATCCGCATAATTCGGCCATTTTTGGGCAATGTCAGCGTATCACCCTCTCGTACGGGTGCCGAGGCCTTGGATAATCGTCGAGTTTTATCACCGTAACTGACCCGGATTCTGCCTTTTGCTGCAAGCGCTGCAGCAAGGGCGCGGGTCTTGAACAATCGGGTCCGATACAGCCAGACATCCACACGCTGGCCTTCTCCGGCTTCACTCATTGCGTCGTCTTATTGGATTCGGCCTTCATTCTTATCGTTTCGTCTTTGGCTTTGGTCTCCGAACTAGCGGTCGCTTTATCGATGGTAGTCTTGGTTTTGTTATCTTGTTTTCCAGGTCTTTCGATTTTGTCCGCCACATTATTAGATTTTTTGGTCACCGGGCGCCGTCGGGACTTTTTGCGCGGCTTTGTTTTGGTTGGTTGCTTGGTTTCGAGCTTTAGGCCGGCGAGGGCAGCAAAGGGATTGTCTGCGTCAACCACAATAGGTTGAGTCATGCGCGGCTTTTCGGCGATCTTCTTGGACGCCGGTCGCATGGACCGTTTGACCCAAATTTCGCCCTCAGCCTTTTCCGGGTCTGGCCCCTCTTTCAGGCGACGATAGTTCAGGGATGATAAAATACTGCGTAAGTCCGCAACACTGCAGCCCAAAATGCCGGTCATCGACGGCAATAGCTCAAATCTGCCGCGGCCAGTTTTAGTGCGTGCTTCGCGGATCAAATCGGCAAGGCGTTCCAAAATGTCGAGGCGGACCGCTCGTGCGCCGCACGGATAGAAGCCGCAGGCGATATAATCTGCCAGCGAGTAGGCGCGGTCGTTTGCAACGGAAGTCAGTCCGGGACCGGGCAAGAGAGTTGCGCCATCACGGCCATTCGCCAAGTGGCGCAATTGGGCGTTCAATCTCGCGGGAGCGGGTTTCACGAGCGCTGGCACATAAATGACGTGTTCGCCGATTTTGACGCCCAGTGCGCGTAGTCCCCGACGTTCGTTTTGTTCCAGTGCCGTGATTTCCTCGGCGACTCGGTCGCGCGGCAGGACGCCGCCGGCTTCAAACAGGCGCCAGGCCAGTCCCCGTGCCGGACCAGCCATCTCAACGCCGTCCGTGGCCGATTTCAAAGCAAACAAAGGGGCCAGGCGTGTTGTGATGAGTGAGTTGATGTGCGTTTGCAGGGCGCTTTGAGCCAGCGACCGGGCTTCCGGTGAACCCAGTTCTCCACCAATCAATTGAACGACCGGTTTAAGCGTTGTTGTACCAGCGACAAGCTTTGCGACGGCATAGTCGCGCCACAATAGCTGACCCTGTTCATCCAAAGTGATGGTGTCTAGATCAGTTCGAATCAGCTGGCCGAGGCGCAAATCGACTTCCGGACGCAAGGCTTTGAGCGCCGCTGAATTGACCGTGCGCGCTTCCAATTCCTTGCCGCGTGTATCGGCGCGAAAGTTCAAGCCTTCCAGGCGTCCGAGAAAATGTCCTTCAACAGTGACCTCTCCATCCTCGGACACGCCAACCAGCATGTCCGCTTCGTCTGCCAGGCCCTTCACCAGGGCTTGTGTGCGGCGGTCGACAAAGCGTTGCATCAATTTTTCGTGCAGGGCGTCAGACAATTTATCCTCGATTTCGCGTGCGCGGTCGCGCCAGTGATTTGGGTCTGCGGTCCAGTCTATACGGTGTGCAGCATAGGACCATGTCCGCACATGTGTCAGCCGAGTGGCCAGGGCGTCAACATCGCCATCCATCCTGTCCAACCGGGTGAGGTGACCATCGAGCCAATCCACAGGCAGAAAGCCGTCACCAGTCGTGAGATGAATGTAGATGGTCTTGACCAGGCGGGCATGGGCATCCAGCGTGGCTTTTCGAAAGTCGGGCAGACGGCAAACGTCCCACAGTCGCTGAACCAATTCTGGATCTATTGCCCGTTCTCGTATTTCGGCATCATCGGCCAGAACGTTCAAAACCTGTTCGTCCATTGCTTCGCGAGCGCGGCGCAGGACAGGGTCAGGCGAGGGCGCGTCGAGGGTGGTAATAAGGCTGTTGAGTGTGCTTTCGTCCGGCACAGGGTTCCGCCATTGAAGATTTCTGAGCGGCGCGAAGCTATGCGCTTCAATTCGGCGGACCAAATCGGGATCGAAGGCCAGACAATCGCCGGTTTCGCCGAATGTCCCATCGGTTCGGAACCGCCCGGCACGACCGGCGATTTGGGCCATCTCACTGGCCATCAAGGGACGTCGTTTTCGGCCATCAAATTTGTGGGCAGCAGCGAAAGCCACATGTTCCACATCCATATTTAGGCCCATGCCGATCGCATCGGTGGCCACCAGAAAATCAACTTCGCCGGATTGATAAAGCTCCACCTGCGCATTGCGGGTTCGAGGAGACAATCCGCCCATGACAACCGCGGCTCCACCCCTTCGCCGCTTTAACAAATCGGCGATGGCGTAAACTTGGTCCGCAGAAAAAGCGACAACAGCCGAGCGTCTCGGCAATCGGGTGAGTTTTGCGGGACCGCTATAGGTCAGTTGGGAAAAGCGTTCACGTTCGTCGAATTCAGCTTCGGGAACCAGTTTTCGAATCAAGCCCTGGATTGTGCGAGAGCCGAGCAACATGGTTTCTTCGGTGCCTCGGGCATTGAGCAGGCGGTCCGTGAACACATGACCGCGTTCTGGGTCAGCGGCCAGCTGCACTTCATCGATCGCAACAAATGCCACCTCCAGCCCCATTGGCATGGATTCCACGGTGCAGATGTAATAACGCGCGGTCTTGGGGACAATTTTTTCTTCGCCTGTAATCAGGGCAACGCAGGCTTCACCCTGTTCCGAGGCAATGCGGTCATAGATCTCCCGGGCCAGCAGGCGCAAGGGCAGGCCGATCATTCCAGAGCGTCGGGCCAGCATGCGCTCGATCGCCAGATGGGTCTTGCCGGTATTGGTGGGCCCAAGGACCGCCGTCACCTGGCCGAAATCACGGCCAAATTGACCCGACATCGCACTACTCCTGTTTCAGACTCAAAGGTGTAGGCGATGCCGGGCCGGTATGCGAGTGTTCAGCTGCTACCAGGTTTCCATCGATGTAGCGGTCACTGTGACCCCACCGAAACCAGCATTCGAGCGAATCTTGACCGGGATATACATGGATCCGTCATTGATCGGCGCGAGCCAGAAGGAAATCGGTTCGGAAATATCCTCATCGCTCGGGAATTCGTCAGCTTCATAACCGGAGATCGGCTCATAATACGCGTGACAGATGATCGCCTCGCCGCGCCAGGCACGCGTGCGAACATTCTTTGATCCGCCATTTTCAAAACGCAAATTATAGCGCGCCCGGCCATCAAAGACCGGTAGACGGCCGTCGCAAATGCCGTCCTCCGTCTCGACCGCGCCCAGCCCCATGGCCAGTAGTGTTGAGATCGGGTCCATTGCCCCGGCGCGATCCTCGTCTGTCGCCGCAGGATCACCCATATTGCCGAACGGCGGGTTGATATCCGGCATGGCGACTCCGTCTGGGAAATCAATCGCAACTGTTCGATTTTTTGAGCTAGCATGATTGAGATGGCTGTAATGCCAAGGTTCCAGCGAACTACCAGTGCGGTAACCGCTTACGCTGGCCTCAATATCCGCATCTGTGAACAGCGCAGCCAGCCCCGCGGCGGTGAACCGGGATGTGGCTGCGTAGGTGTCTTCCTGAAATTCGCCGGTAATCGAGATGTTCGCGACCTGGAAGATCAACACCTGACCGGCATACTGTATTCTAACACCATGAGAGTCAGTGGGTGCGGGGGCCGCATCATCACTGTTGGCGACACCTGTTATTGCTACGCTGCACAGCAGGGCAACACCTGTAATCCAAGACTTTTTCACGCGCTTACTCCTTTACACGGGCCCCGCTTGCAAAAGCATTCCCACAATATTCACTGTAATAACACCTCCAAACCGACTGCAAGATGAACGTGGAGCGCTTGACGCAGCTCGCACAATCCCTTACTTCGCCCGCTCCCGCACTGGTCTTTGGCCAGCGCGCAATAGATTCTTTTGTTTGAAAGGTGCCACCATGGCCCGTCGCTGTGATTTGACTGGAACAGGCGTAATGACCGGAAACAATGTTTCCCACGCCAAAAACCGTACCCGTCGCCGGTTTCTGCCAAACCTGTGTGATGTGACACTCGCATCTGAGAAGCTGGGTCGTAGCTTCAAGCTTCGCATCGCCGCCAAGGCGCTGCGCAGCGTTGATCACATCGGTGGTCTCGATGCCTTCTTGCTGAAAGCCAAGGACGAGAAATTGTCCGACAAGGCGCTCAAGATAAAGCGCGAGCTGACCAAGTCCGCTACCACAGAGGCTGCTGCTGAGGCGTAAGCCAAAACACAGTTTGAGCCACATCAGGCCCGCTTCTCTGAAGCGGGCTTTGTTGTATCTGGGGCGAATAATGTGCTGCCAATCACGCATACACACCGTGGAAATTGCGGCGTAAGGTGTGGGTCTACTGAAGCGCATTGGGAGAATTGAATTGTTGGACATTGAAAAAGTCGACCATGTCGGTATTCGCGTCAGCGATAAGCACGCTTCCATCAAATTTTATGAAACATTGGGCTTTGCCATGCTGACGGATGTCGGATTTGAAAAAGGCCATCCGATTATCATGGAACACCCCTCCGGGGTCGTTCTTAACCTGCTTGGGCCTGGCAGGCGCGAGCAATATTTTGATGGATATTGAGGCACGTCATACGGGGATTACGCATGTCTCCTTTAAAGTGTCGTCAATCGAGACCGCAAAGACCTATCTTGCCGATCATGGGATCCCGTTGACGGGTGAGTTCAACTTCAAAGGTATGCACGCCATTTTCATTCGTGATCCTGATCGGAATGTTGTGGAATTGGACGCCTATGCTGGTGACGAGCCGGAGACGAGATCCGGAGCGACCGGACAATCCGCTGCCTATGACGCCCACGACTAAGGCGGCGGATCACTTTTTCGGTACAGTTACAATTCCGGTTCCCATATCCCCAACAAATGACTAGCCTTCGCGCTATGCATTCGGGGAGAGACAGCATGCGCATTTCTGGGTTTTTGGTATCGAGTTTGGCTCTGGTACTCGCCGCCTGCGGGCAGTCCACTGATGAGACAGTCAGTGCGCCGTCGCCGGTCCCGGAAATCAGCGCTTCAGAAAATACAGCCGAGCCCAATGACGGCGGCATTCCCGCCGCAGATACGGTATATTGGGGTGGCCGAATTTATACCGCCAACGACACCCAGCCGATCGTCGAATCGGTCGCTGTCCAGGATGGTCGCATCGTCTATACAGGTCCGGCTGTGGGTGCCGAGATGTGGATCGACGGCGGCACGACCATCGTCGATATGAATGGCGGCACCATGTATCCGGGGTTCACCGACAGCCATGTGCATGTCTTTGGCATGGGGCAGCGCGATCGTGTCCTCAATCTTGATGACGTGACTTCGATCGCCTACCTGATTGAGCGGGTTGCCGCAGATCGCACCGAAGATAGTGTTTACGTCTATGGGCGTGGCTGGATTGAGACCCACTATCCCGAGGGCCGCTTCCCGACCCGTCAGGATCTCGACGCAGCCGTGCCCGATATTCCCGTGGTCCTTACGCGCGCAGATGGCCATGCCAGCGTCTCCAATTCTCGAGCTTTGGAGCTGGCAGGGGTCACCCGCGACACTGTCGCGCCCGATGGTGGTGAAATCTTGGTCGATGAAGCCGGGGAGCCGACCGGCATGCTGATCGATACGGCCCAGGGATTCGTCTACCAAATGTTGGGCGCTCTGGATGAAGCAAGCGACGAAGAAATCGATCCGGCCGAGCGTGGCGATATCTATGTTGAAGGCGCGCAAGTTATGGCCTCACGCGGCTGGACCAGTGCCCACGACATGTCCGTTCCCTACAGCGATATCGACATGATCGAAGCGCTGAGCGAAGCGGGTCGACTGCCGATCCGCGTCTATGCTTCGGTCAATCCGGAAGCCTATGCCGCCCTCGCAGAGGTGACACCACGCATCTCCGAGAACGGACAGGTCATCACGCGTGCTGTGAAGTTGTATATGGACGGCGCTCTTGGGTCTCGAGGTGCTGCACTGCTGGAGCCCTATGAGGATCGCCCGGAAAGTGCCGGATTGATGATCGCCGAAGCCGACGAGACCATTAGCGTCTTCACCGAGGCCTTACGGTCCGGCGTCCAGATGAATGTCCACGCCATTGGCGATCGCGGCAATCGCTTGTTGCTGGATTGGACAGAAGAAGCCCTGGCCGCCGTGCCGGTAGAAGAACGCGCTCGCATCGACCATCGCTGGCGCGACGAACACAGCCAGATTGTCCACCCGACCGATATTCCACGTTTTGCCGAATTGGGTGTCATTGCATCGATGCAACCGTCTCACGCGATCGGCGATTTGCACTTCGCCCCCGACCGTCTCGGTGATGATCGCCTTAATGGCGCCTATGCCTGGCAGAGCATGCTGGCATCGGGTGTCCACATCACAGGCGGTTCAGACGCGCCGGTAGAGCAGGGCGACCCAAGGATCGAATTCTACGCCGCTGTGGCTCGGGCCGATCTGTCCGGCTTCCAGGGTGATAACTGGCATGACGAACAGGCCCTGACGCGTTTGCAGGCACTGAAACTCTTCACTATCTGGCCCGCCTACGCCTCTTTCCAGGAAGACGAAATCGGTTCGATCGAGTTGGGCAAGCGCGCCGACTTCACCATTTTTGATCGCGACATCATGGTTATCCCTGAGCCGGAAATCCTCGAAGCGGTGACCTGGATGACCGTCATTGACGGCCAGGTAGCCTATGAGGCGGACAATAGCTTCCACCAAACGGAGGAGTAGGCATTCGCCAAAGCGCTTCGTTGCCCGGTGCAATCAACTGTATGTCGGGCAGCATGGTTTCCTACGTTTGCCCCTTGCGGCACTGGTCGGGTGTTGAAACCGTTTTTGTACCCGTGTGAGCTCCGATCGCTTTGGGGCTCATGGTGACTTGGTTTTGCCCTGGCGCTGGCGGCGATCCTTTGGATTGGATAGCATAACATTCGCCGTGACCGCGATGCGCCAAGTTTTGCTGAGGCGCTTTCGGAGCTATCCCTTTATGCCAGTTTTTATCCAGATGATTATCTGGACCGCGCGACTTGCGCGTTCGCGGTCAGCTTGTTGGACAGCGCGCTGCCCGTCGGGCGCAGCCTGGTCAAAGACCTGCGCGCCCGCATGCGGCCCGCCTAGCGCGCTCGGCTAATCCTCAAGGGCGAAGGCCAAAAAGAGCGAGCGCTGATTGCCATAGGCGTTATAATTATCATCCGAAACAATCACGATGGTCGTCTCGCCATTGTGCTCAATCACCGAAATACCCTCGAAATTATCTACCGGGTTGGCAGCTTCCAGCGCCCCCAAAAGTTCGGCCTCTATCAAACTTCCCGCTGCCAGTGATTCTAGAGGGAAACGCACGATGCGAATGCGCGTGCCGTCTTCCTGAGTATAGAAACGTTCCAGCATATAGATGTGGTCGCCATAGCGGGTCAGAGACGTGACCGCGAAGCCGGGCAGGGAGGCAACGCGCACATCGCTCCAGTCCTGGCCATCATAATAATACAACAGGTAAGGCGCGCCATCCTGTGGCGGGTATTCGCGGCCGATCAGGATATTATCCCCGTCAAACGCCGTCATGCCTTCCAGTCCGCCATTATTGGGCAGATCGACAGCACCGGGCGGTAGTCGCAGGGCAATGCCGACCGCGTCGTGAATGCCGGAATGATCAGCGCCCAGGTCATAACCGTTGATCCGGTGATTGCGCTCGAAGCTGACCGCATAGCGACTGCCGCCCAGGTGCGCGATCGCCTCACTGTCTTCTTCATCCCCGACAAGTTCTTGGCCCTCACGACCCAATAGAGGTGTGATCTCGATCCCCTCTATGCCCGAAAGCCATCCATTGTCGGACCATTCCAGCTGCGCAGACATCCAATAGGCACTGTCCGATACGGCCAGCAAACGGGTTCCGTCCTGGTCGATCTCAAGAGCCGACCAGCCCCCAAAACGCTCATCTGTGTGTTCGATATGGAGGCCGCCGCGATACGCAAGTTGACCAAGCGATTGCCGCTCCGGCTCCGCTTCCCAGATATGGACAGGCGTTTGCGTGTAGTCCTCGATCATTCCCGCTGCTGCGGTCGGCTGATCCTCGGTAGCGTGCATGGTCCCGGATTGCGGCGAGCAAGCCAGAAGGGCGATGAGCGGCAGGAAGGCGATGGAACGGTGCATGATTAATCCTTTTAGCGGCGGGCCAAGGCAGCGAAATCAGTTCTCTTTAAACCCGGTATTGAAGGTGAGGCGGCCGTCATGATCTGTCGTCGTCCGGGATCTTCTTCGTCAAACAGCGCAGCCAATTGTTCGGTCATGGCACCGCCGAGTTGTTCGACATCATTGATCGTCACGGCGCGGCGATACCAGCGTGTGACGTCATGGCCGATCCCGATGGCGAGCAATTGAACGTCGGATTTGTTTTCGATCTGGGCGATGGTTTCGCGCAGATGGCGTTCCAGATAACCAGACGTATTGGCCGATTGGGTGCCATCATCGACCGGGGCACCGTCAGAAATGACCATCATGATACGGCGTTGTTCCGGGCGTGCGGCGAGGCGACGCCAGGCCCAGAGCAGAGCCTCGCCATCGATATTTTCTTTAAGCAGACCCTCGCGCATCATCAGACCCAGATTGACCCGCGCCCGTCGCCACGGCGTGTCGGCGGCCTTGTAGATAATGTGGCGCAGATCATTGAGGCGGCCCGGATTTGGCGGCTTGCCGTCGGCCAGCCACTTCTCCTTGGACTGTCCGCCTTTCCAGACCTTGGTGGTGAAACCGAGAATTTCAGTCTTCACACCACAGCGTTCCAGCGTCCGCGCCAAAATGTCAGCACAGGCCGCCGCGACGGTAATCGGTCGACCGCGCATGGAGCCGGAATTGTCGATCAGCAGGGTCACGATGGTATCGCGAAACTCGGTATCGCTTTCCATTTTGAAGGAGAGGGGCATTGTGGGATCAGTCACAACGCGGGCCAGTCTTGCCCCGTCCAGAATGCCCTCCTCAAGGTCAAACTTCCAAGAGCGTTCCTGCTGGGCCATCAGGCGGCGTTGCAACCGGTTGGCAAGGCGACCGACAATCTGGTCGAGATCTCGCAGCGAATGGTCCAGATTTCTGCGATGGCGCTCCAGCTCGTCGGCTTCGCACAGATCGGTCGCCTGAACGACTTCATCAAATTCACGGGTGAAGACGCGATAGGCTCCGGCCTTGCTCTCATCGCCGGGCCGCCAATTGGGGCGCATGGCGCTTTGCGCCGCGCCTTCATCATCCATGGCGTCAATGCGCGTATCGGCATCGTCAGGCTGGGAGTTGAAATCTTCCTCGTCACCGGCCGTGCCCGCCGCATCCGGTGTGTCGGGTTGCTCGCTGTCGCCGCCCTGGTTCTCGTCGTCATTGCCGGAGGTCTGCTCGCGATCGACGCCGGAATCCTCATCGTCAGGGTTTTCGGACTCAGTCGGCTCACCGCCCAGTTCATCGCCCAGGTCCAGATCACGAATGACCAGACGCAGCGCATCCGCGAAATCGGCTTGATCGTCGACCTTGTTGGCCAACCGGTCCAGGGTTGCGCCCGCATTCACTTCAAGCTGATTGCGCCACAATCCCATCAAGCCTTTGGCTTCGACTGGGGCTGGTTGGCCTGTGACACGCTCGCGCACCAGCATAGCAATGGCTTCTTCCATAGGCGCAGTCTGTCGGTCCTCGGTCAGCTGCCACCCTTTTTGGACACAGCGCGCCACGAGCGCTGCATCGAGGTTTTGCGACATGCCCCGCATGTCCCGGGCACCGATGGATTCAACGCGGGCCTGTTCGGCCGCATGGAAAATAGCGCGGGCCGTGTCACCCGGCGGCAGAGCCTTTAAGTGAGCGGCTTCATTGTGGTGGGATAGCCGGAGGGCCAGGGCATCCGCGCGCCCACGAATCCCTGCAGCAGCTTTTGCAGAGGGCGCGTTTCCCGGGTTGGGCAATACGATGCGATTGCCTGTTAATCCTGTGATATCTCCACCAAAGCGAACCTCGACTTCCTTGTCCCCGGCGACCGCGCGGGTCGTCACCATCAAGGCACGTTTGAAGACGTCAGGATCAGAATTGCTGTGGCTCATATCAATCCTTTCTTCCGAGGCGGCAGATGCGGCGTGTCCCCTGTTCGTAAGGTTACTCTCGTCGCTTGGAAAGGCTGAAATGTCATTGTTTCACGACGGAGCTGAAACGTGATCGGTTGTCCATGGAAGGCGGATAATGCCCAGCGTAAGGAATTTGGAAACCATAATCTGAAATAAATTTGCGGATAGGCCCGCATAAGACGGGCAATGATGGTGGTAGTGGAAGACGACGACTATGAGCTTTTCAGTTCATACGAATGTCGGTGTTTCAACTACGTTGCAACACGTTCAGTCGATCTCTCGGGAAAGTCTGGAAGTTCAAAATCGAATTGCAACGGGTTTAAATGTCGGCAATGCCGGAGATAACGGCATGGTCTGGGCTCTGGCCCAGGGAATGCGCGCGTCTGTCGAAGGTCGCGGCGTCGCAATCAATTCCGTAGATATGGCAATGGGTGTCGTTGAGGTAGGTCTCGCGGCGGCCGAAGGTATTTCCGACCTGATGGTCGAGATGCACTCCAAGTTATTGGCGGCAACGGATACCTCTCTGGATGAATCCTCCTAGCGTGCGCTGATGAGCGAGTTCATTGTGCTCGGCAATGAGGTGCGAAACTTGTCAGAAAACGCCAGCTTCAATGAGCAAAACCTGCTGGCTGCCGGCGCAGCATCGATGAATGTCCTGGTGAGTGATAATCCATCGATTACGATGACCGTAGATGCACACGATCTCTCCGATGGCGGTGGTATTTTCGACGCGGGTCTGCCCGGTGTGCTGCCCTATGCGGATGACAGTGTGGTGCTGACGCAGCCCGACCAGGCGATGGTCGCGGCATTTGAGGCCTCCATGGTGGACGTCAATTCAGCCACCGCCAGCCTTGGCGTTAGTCTGAAAAGCCTGGAAGTTCACAAGGTTCTACTGTCCAAGCAACGCGATGTGACCGAAGCGGGTATCGGCAATCTCGTCGACGCCGATCTCGGCAAGGAAGCCGCTCGCTTACAGGCGCTCAGCGTCCGCGAGCAGCTCGGGACACGAGCGCTCGGGGTCGCCAATCAGGCTCCAGCCATGCTCTTGTCGTTGTTCCGCTAGGCATTCGCTGACACTTCTACATCCAAAAAATCGCCCACAGCTCGAGCGGCTTGTCGGATGCGTTGTTCGTTTTCCACCAGAGCCAGGCGAACAAACCCCTCTCCATGTTCTCCGAAGCCGATGCCGGGCGCGACAGCGATACCGGCTTCCCGCATCAATCGTTTGGAAAAGGCAAGGGAACCCTCTGCCTCACAGCCTGATGGCAGAGGGGCCCAGGCAAACATCGAGGCATCCGGCGGCGGAATCTCCCAGCCAGCCCGGCCAAAGCTTTCCACCAGCACATCGCGTCGAGATTTGTAGATCGCGCGCGCTTCTGCAACACAGTCCTGCGGGCCGTCCAGCGCGGCGCAGGCAGCGACTTGAACCGGCGTGTAGGCCCCGTAATCCAGATAGGACTTCACGCGCGCAAGCGCCGCAACCAAGTGGGGTGCACCCGCAGCGAAACCCACCCGGAAGCCGGCCATGGAAAAGGTTTTCGACATCGACGTGAATTCGATCGTGCGGTTCTTCGCGCCCTCGACCTGCAGCATTGAAGGTGTCGGCTTGTCACCAAAGTATATTTCCGCATAGGCCAGATCCGAGAGGATCAGCAGATCATGTTTCTCAGCGAATTTTACGACATCGCGATAATAGTCCAGCGAGGCGGTCTGCGCCGTCGGATTGGAGGGATAGCAAATCACCACAGCGATCGGCTTGGGCACGCAATGCTTCACGGCGTGCTCCAGCCCACGCAGATAATCCTCTGGCGAGGGCGCATCGACATGACGGATCGTGCCGCCAGCAATCAGAAACCCGAATGTATGGATGGGATAAGAGGGGCTCGGAGCCAGCACCACATCGCCCGGAGCCGTAATTGCCTGCGCCAGATTGGCGAAGCCCTCCTTGGAGCCCAGCGTGACAATAGTTTCGCTGTCGGGATCTAATTTCACGCCAAATCGTCGCGCATAATATCGTGCATGCGCCTGGCGAAGGCCGGGAATCCCGCGGGAGGCAGAATAGCGATTGGTGCGCGGGTTGGTGACGGTCTCGGTCAGCTTGTCGAGAATGTGCTGCGGTGTCGGCAGGTCTGGATTGCCCATGCCAAAATCGATGATATCGACAGACTTTTTGCGTAAATCGGCCTTTAATCTATTCACATCTTCGAAAACATAAGGAGGCAGGCGATTTGTTCGGTGAAAAGACATCGTAAAGCTCGATAATGCTCAATAAAATTGCATTGAACGCCGGGCGTGCGAAGAGTCAAGAACCCAATACGGCTCTTGGGCGCGTAAGCGCAAAGCCCGCGGTTTTGTGAGCAATGCAGCCGCTCCTCGCCAGGCTGGCGGGCGAGATACGATCCACGCCGGCATGCTCTAATTTGATTGGCAATTATTCCAATGTGCCCGCAGCAGCTCGTCCCATTCTTGAGCGCCGCCGTCACTGACGTGCAGGAGCCGCAGGCGGAAGTCCGTATAGCCTGGATGGTTCGGGGCGGGGAAAATCGCATCTACGACGTGCCCGTCCTCGGCATCCAGCCACAACGCTCCGGCATTGCCCGCTGCCAACTCACCTTCAAAGGCGGAACCTGACAGTGAATACCGGCGTGTGTGATGACCGATATGGCTTTCATCGCCTTCGTAATTAACCGCCACATCGCCCATCCAAGTGAAAGGATCCTCGGCAGTTTGGTCGGCCCAGACCAACGCCATGCCAAAGCTGAAATTGCCGGCGGGGTCAGCCAGATGCGGTGTCATCATGGTCAGGCTGGCCAGGTCGAAGTCAAATAGGTGCCAGGTCTGGTTTCTGATCGGGGCACTTTCATTGATTTCCATGTCCGGAAAACGGACATCCATCGTCGCGATGTCGCTGCCTGGGTCATGATTGAGAAAGGCAAATTCCATCACCTCGGCGTCCGGCATAAGTCGACCACCGGTGATGACCGGTGTCGTGAAGGTTTCGAAGTCTAGCGTTGCGGTGACCAGGGCGGCATTGCCGCAGAGGCTGGCTTCCTTGTAGACGGCGATATGGGTTTCATCCTGGCGATAGACGGTTACCCGTTCATCGCGGCTCCCATCAGTATTGGTGCGCTCATAATAGTAGATACGGCCTATTGCATTGTTTTCAGTATTATAGGTCCAGTCATCATCGGCGTATCCGGCCGAGGTAAGGCAGGTCAGAGCAGCAGAGGTGGCGAGCGTGTTCTTGAAAAAAGTCATGATTATTGCCCATTCATGTCGGTCAGCGCGGTGGCCAGCACAGGGTCACGGCCAGCGATGTAATCGGAAAAACGGTAGGGGATGGCGACGTCCGGCGTGCGGTTACGACGGTCATCATCGGGCGTAGAGGTCTGGTAGTATTCGCTCGCATGGATGATCGGCAATTGCGAGTTTGGTGTCACGAAGACATTCGTTTCTCCATGATGGTTGGGACGGTCCGCGGTCGGCTGTCCGTAGAAACGGGCCGTTGTCTGTTGTTCCAAATCAGAGACCAGCATCACGGCGGCGGAGTGCGTTTGTCGACTGGTAAGCACGGCAATCCGACCCGGCTGATTGAGCTCGGTCGCTGAGGTGACGGCCGCGAGCAGGCCTGCATTCAGCGTCCCGTCGCCACCCAGGCAACGGCGCAGATCGATCACGAGTCGCGGTGAGTCTGACTGCAGGGCCAAATCGACCGCTTCCTGCGCGATCTGCGCATAGCTCTGATTGGCACCATCACGGATGTTGATGATTTGCAGATAGGATGCCCCATCCATCGACTGGGTGCGCCACATTCGGTCAAAAGTTTGCTGCCATGCCGGCGATAAATCTGTTGCGCGCAACCAATCGTCTTCGCCCGACGGTCCACTGTCCATCGAGAACACCCAGTCATAGCGCGCGTCAGCACCAAGCGGAGACAGGTTTACGGTGATCGGTCTGCCATCGCTTTCAATCTGCAAGACAACGGCCTCTGCATCCATTGTCAGGCCGGATGCTGCCAGCAATTCCGCCTGCATCAGCCATTCCGCGACAAATTCAGATGCAAAACTGGTCGCATCATTGGGCAGTAACGCCATCATGCGTGCCTCGGCCTCGCTGGCGCTCACATTGCCAAAGCCGGTGACACGGCCCCCGAGCAAATCAGCGTGCGCGTCAGTCGCACCGACAATGAACAAGCCCTCGTCGAATAATTCAAATCGTACCGGCAATGACCGAAAGCCCGGCCCGGCTGGCAGGCCGTCAAAAGGCAGCGCGTGCATCGGCATCCAGGTGTGCCCGTCACCCACCAGAGCCGCCAGATGTGCAAGGCCGGCAACACGCTGGGCATGGCTCATCGTGTCAACATCACGTTTGTAGGCGTCCAGGGCGGCGCGATATTGTTCCTCTGGAGTGTGGAAAAACGGATTATCATGCTCCGCTTCAAGCACGGCTACGAACGCGTCGGCGTCCGCACGCCAGGCATCACCGGCGCTGGTGTGGCCGTCATCGGCAAAGCCTGACGCGGCAAGCGAGGCGGCGAGCACCGCTCCCGAAACTGTCATCCATCTAAGCATTATGCGCTCCTGCTACCCATGCCTAAAGTTAATTAGACCACCGTCCAAATAAGGTGGACATCTACTAGATGCATGGGCGTGACATTTGGATGCAAATTCGTTGAATTAATTACCGACACCGGCGATCAATACATCAAAACGAGCGATCAAATCTTCGTCCAGGCGGGTCTTCTGGCCACTATTGACCCAGTCATGCGCCGTCACGGTGAGCAGGCCCAGCAGCATGTGCGCCAGGAAGTTATCATCCAGATCGTGGCGGATTTCATTCGCCTGTTTGGCGTCGGCAATCACGTCGAGGAAATACCGCACCAGATCATTGTCCAGCTCACTCTCAAGCTCTGCCCGGGGGCCATGACCCATAGCGAGCGAGGCGATCTGGGCAATGATGGGCTTGTTACGGTGAGCGATGGTACCAAAGGGCCCAAACAGGGATACCAGCCGCCCTCGAAATCCTGTCGCGCTGGAGGCACCGGCCATTTCCAGCGCTTCTACGGTGAAACGTTCAAAGAACTCGCCCAGCAACGCGATCTTGTTATGAAAGTGATTAAAAACACTGGCCCGCGACATGCCGGCCTGATCGGCAATGTCCTGCATCGTCACTGCATCAAACACCCGGTCACGAAACAGGTCCATCGCCGCCTGATAGATCTTCTCGCGATTGGCGATTGAGCGGGCATTCGGTCGAGCCTGGGCGGTAGCGATGTCGGTCATTTGGGGAGTGTCGGATAATTTTAGACCGAAGTCCAGATATGATGGGAAAGCATCGTTTTTCCCGACCGGTCTCACCTCTCGTCTTGCGTTCAAACTCCATCAGGCAATCAAAGCCTCGCCCCCGCTCTTGCCTTTGTCGCGTGAACTCGCGACCATCGTCCCGTCAAACGGGGGAATATTTATGCGTCATCTCATCCCGTCCGCAGCACTCATCGCCGCTTTCGCAGTCGCACCAGCCCTGGCCGACGAGGTCTGGACCTCTGATGCTGGACAGGTGATCTATGAAGCCGATATTGGCGAATACGCTGTCCTCACCATGCGAACTCCTAAAAATGGTAGCTATCGCGTCTATATCCGCGGGCTCGCCGGCAATTACGATAATCGCGTGGGCCAGTTCACCGGCTATTGGATCGCCACCGACCCGAACATCCCGTCACCGGAATGCGATGTCACCATTCTCACTGTCGACGATCGCACCACCCATCTCTGGGGTCGCGTCAACATGACCTTCGACCGCCCGGCCTACCCGACCGGCTTCAGCGCCCAGATCGGCGATTGTTATGAAGAGCCGAACGTGCAGTGGACGGGGCGGGAGTAGGGAGTTCTGCGCACCGCGTAGCTTCTGCCCCGCGCACCAAATCCTCCGTACGCGGGGCGCCGGAGTTACATCTTGTGCCAACAAAGTGGCGGGATACGCGGAGTGATCCGTCGAACCTATGAAATAGTGCGCTAGTTGAAACTGATCCGTTGGATCACTCCGCGCGCGGTGTTGTCGGCTCTAATCGACCGGAAGACCTTACAGTTTTGGCCCCTGTTAGCCCCTTGATACGCCCCGAGTTGCCTTGAGCTCGTCGTCCGCCAAGAGGATTTTCCGATCGGCCCCATTATCCAGACCGCCCGTTCTTGCAAAACGCGCAAGCCGGTCCTTCAAATACACCGCACCAATCTCACATTCCCAGACGGTCTAGAAGCGCCCCGCCGCGAGATCAGAT